>JASEIM010000018.1 GCA_030017655.1 Methanobacterium sp.
GAAGACTGGTATTTCATAGTTATATCATCTTTAATCTTCTTTTTAGCCATAATTGTATCGATATGGGACTTTATTTTTATTGGGAAGATTAATTTTGGCATTATAAATGTTTTAGGACTAATTCTATTTTTAATAGGCTTAACAATTCGTTTAATTGGAAAAAGAACGTTGGGAAAATATTATTCATATGCTTTGAAAACATCACCAGATCATGAACTCATTCAAAAGGGTCTTTATAGGTATATCAGGCATCCTATTTATCTTGCAGTTATAATATATGGTTTAGGGGTTCCATTATTCTTTTCAAGCTTAGCTGGGTTTATTTTAATGCTTGGATTAATTCCTCTTATTCTTTACAGGATAAAAATTGAAGAAAAAATGTTATTAGGGGAATTTGGAGAGGAATATGAAGAATACATGAAAAAAAGCAAGAAAATAATTCCTTTTTTATATTGATAAGTGATATAATGATTTGCAGCGATCTAAAAATAACAAATACTAATCATTTTTAGATCATAATGTAATCAGAAGTGGAACTTTTTAGGGAATTAGGAACATGAAGGAATATGAATTCGATGCGGTTCTTTTAAAACATGAAGGGAGGAATGCAACATTTGTTGAGTTCCCCTATGATGTAGAAAAAGAATTTGGAGTTAAAGAACAGGTTAAAGTGCATGCAATGTTCGATAGGGTAGAGTACAGAGGCTCACTTGCAATAGGACATCATTGTCATATTTTAGGAGTTACACAAAAAATTCGTAAAGAAATTGGTAAAAATCCTGGAGGCACTATTCATGTTATTTTAAAACAGGATAGTGAGCCACGAATAGTAGAAATACCAGAAGATTTTCCCCGAAATCTTAAATCAGAAAAAAGAAGTGAAGGAATTCTTTGATTCGCTACCATATTCAAATAAAAAAGAATATGTTCTATGGATTACAACTGCTAAAAAAGAAAAAACACGCCAGAGAAGGCTGCAAAAATCATTGGATTTGTTGTTGGCTAAAGTTAAACATCCTTAAAACACATAAATTCAATTAATGGAGGAATTAATATGGTATCTTTTTTAGAAAAGCAACGAATATTTGCTCTTTGCGGCATCATTGCCCCAATTCTCTTCACATTTCTAGTGATTGTAGCGAGTTTTCTAAGAACAGATTATAATCAGATTTATAACTTTGTCAGTGATCTCGGTGTTGGTCCATATTCCATAATTCAAAACGTTAATTTCGTTATATTTGGTCTTCTGGTAATTGTTTTTTCGCTTGGGCTTCGAAGTGGTTTGTCAGTTTCTCAAGGAAGAGCCCTGAAAGCTGGAATATGGTTTGTAACGATATTCGGTTTAGGGTTGCTGTTTGCAGGGGTATTTCCTGAGGATTATCTCAGTGGAGTTCCACATAATCTGGTGAGTGCCACAGCATTTCTCACTATCATTGCAGCCCAGCTGCTGATCTGGAAAGGATTAAAAAATGCTGATAATTATATTTGGAGTAAATACAGGACATATTCACTAATAAGCGGGTTGCTATCAATTGTTTTGCTTTTAGTGCTTCGGGTGGCCATTGGCGACGACTATCAGGGATTGGCCCAGAGATTATTCCTTGCCGTGCCGTGGATATGGATTGAGGTTACAGGAATAAAACTTTATCTGATGGCTAAAAAAGAATATAATCATTAAATATTATTATAAGAATAAAATATTAAAATATGGTGATTAAATGAAACAATGGTACGAGGAGCTCTTTACAAATTACGCAAATAAGTATGAAAATGAAATTTTCACCCAAGGAACTATTGGAGAAGTTGATTTCATCGAGAAGGAGATAAACAAGAATAAAAACTGTAAAATACTTGATATAGGGTGTGGAACTGGTAGACATGATGTAGAACTTGCAAAAAGAGGATATAATGTTAGGGGAATTGATTTATCTGAATCCATGATAGAAAAAGCAATTGAAAATGCCAAAAATGCAAGGGTTAATATTGATTTCCAGATTGCTGATGCTAGAAATCCTCATTTTAATAATGAATTTGATCTGGTAATTATGTTATGTGAAGGTGGATTTTCTTTAATGGAAACTGACGAGATGAACTTTGAAATACTGAAAAATGCATCTAAAGCATTAAAAAAGAATGGAAAGCTAATATTTACTACATTAAATGGTCTTTATCCTCTTTATCACTCTGTTAAAGATTTCATCAATTCCAACGCGGTGGAAGGCATAAGTGAAGGGAATTCATTTGATCTCATGACTTTCCGCGATAAATCAACCTTTGAAGTGGAAGATGATGACGGTAATTTAAAAGTTCTGGAGTGTAATGAACGTTATTATGTGCCCTCTGAAATTACATGGCTTCTTAAATCCTTAAACTTCAACAAAATTGATATATATGGTTGCGAGATTGGAAATTTTAGTAGAAATGCTGAATTAACTACTGATGACTATGAAATGCTTGTTATAGCTGAATTTTGAGGATGTATAGGTTCAAATTAAAGAAAATATTGAAAATAAGTGAAAAATAGTCCCTGGCGGAGTCGAACCGCCGTCGAAAGGTCCAGAGCCTCACAGGATTGCCACTACCCCAAGGGACTTGGAAAAAATTATATTTCTATTTTCTCTATAAATATTTTTTGGGATAAAAATATTTTTCTTTATTTAAAAAACTAGTAATATTAATGATGATATATAATTTATTATCATAATGTTTCATATATTTAAAAACTATTAAATTGGTTTTTAATAGGTGAAATAATGGAAATGCCAATAATAATCCTTTTAGTGTCAATTCCAGGGTTCTTTATCTTTTTATGGGTTTTATTAAGTATTTTAGGTAGAATTCATCCATTTCCTGTACCTACATTCATGGGGAAGTATTTAGACAGTGATTATCGGAGAATAATTCAACCTCCAGATAAATTAATAAAAAGAAGCGGTATCTCAGGGGGAATGTATGTTTTAGAGGCTGGGTGCGGCAGCGGAGCATTTACAAATTATGCAGCAAGAGCTGTTGGAGATAAAGGAAAAGTATATGGGATTGATATTCAGGCCGAGATGCTGGAACAGCTCCGCATGAAATTAAAGCGATTTGAAAACATAGATATCCATAATATATTTTTAATAGAAGGAGATGTTTGTAAAATGCCATTTAAAGATAATTATTTTGACCTTGTCTATATGGTTGCGGTTCTTCAAGAAATTCCAGATAAAAAAAAAGCATTGCAGGAAATCAAGAGAGTATTAAAGCCAAATGGAGTTCTTGCAGTTACAGAATTTATTCCTGATCCAGATTATCCCCTTAAATCAACTACAATAAGACAATGCGAAAATGCAGGTTTCTTCTTTGATAATGTTGAGGGAAGCTTTATAAATTATACGGCACGTTTTATAAAGCCAGATTTTGATTTTGAGAAATTAAAATAGACTTACAATTTTTTTTATCAAATCCCACTTTAAAACTCATTTATTTCATTTTAAATAAAATAATAAAATTTAAGTAATTTGTGACTAAATTATTTAAATGAACCCTATTTATTCTATAATTTGGTAAGAGAGGATAATATGAAGGTTTTCTCTGATATATAATATGGATTATTTAAAATAATAAAAAGGAGTATTATATATGTTGCCTCATGTAATTTTATACAATGCTGTAAGCCTTGACGGGCGAATAACCGGTTTTAATGCAGATGTAGAGTTATACTATGAATTAGCATCCAAATGGGATATAGATGCGGTACTTATGGGAAGTAATACTGTGTTAGCCGGATTTGAAGTTGAATATGGCGCAATGTTTAAAGAAGACCTGGAATCTATTATTAACAGAGAAAAAAATCCAGAAGACACCAGACCTTATTTAATTGTTCCAGATAGTAAGGGAAAGATCAGAATATGGGCTGAATTATTTAAAATGCCTTATTTACGTGATATTATAGTTCTATGCTCCAAAAACACTCCTGAAGAGTATCTAAATTTTTTAAAGGAAAGAAATATTGATTTTATTATTGCTGGTAAAGATCAGGTTGATTTAAAAGAGGCATTGGAAAAATTAAATGATTTATATGGAATAAAATCTCTGAGGGTCGATAGCGGAGGTATTTTAAATGGAATTCTTCTTCGTGAGGGTTTAGCAGATGAAATTCACCTTTTGATCCATCCAGAACTCGTTGGTGGTATGAAGCTCAACTCCATATTCCATGAACCAGATATCAGTTCTTTAGAAGATGTTATAAAAGTTAAATTAGTACATATTGATAAATTAAGGGATGAAATAGTCTGGTTAAAGTACAAAATAAATAAATGAATTTATGGTATAAAATAAATTCAATAATTAAATTTCATCGGGTATTTCTATGGACAAAAGCAAAATGCTTAAAAAACTCTTAAATTCGGGAGAAACATTAATAATGCCTGATGCATACGACCCTGTAAGTGCTAAATTAATTCAAAAGGCAGGATTTAAAGCTGTACAATGCTCTGGATACAGTTTTTCAATTCAGGCAGGTTATAAAAGCGAAATGGATGTAAAACTGGATGAAAATATTGAACGAACCAAGAAAATAGTTAAATCAGTAGATATACCAGTAATGGCTGATGCTGAAGATGGATATGGGGGTCCTGAAGAAGTTTTAGAGACAGTTGATAGGTTTATACAGGCAGGAGTTGCCGGGTTGAATATTGAAGATCAGATTCCTGGTAAAAGCCCCTTATCACTCGTAAATGAAGATTTAATGGTACAAAAAATAATAGTAGCCAGAGAAACAGCAGAAGCTGAAGATAATCACGATTTTATAATTAACGGCCGTACAGATGCTCTAAAATCAATAGAAAACAGGGATGATGGGTTAGAAATTGCCATTGACCGTGCCAACCAGTATCTTGAAGCTGGAGCAGATTTAGCGTTTATAACATACATAGAAACACTTGACGAAGTAAAAAAAGCAGTAAATGGAGTTAGAGGGCCGCTGAGTGTTGCTGCAGGAATGCCTTATAATATAAATAATTTTTCAATAGATGATTTAAAAAAATGTGGAGTAGCGAGGATTAGTCTGCCCACACTTTTGATGTATTCAAGTCTTCAGGGGATCAGTAGCTCTCTTGAGTATCTAAAAGATGATAAACTCCAAAAATTTGCTGAAAATGGATCTTTATATCCGGGTGATGAGTTATTGAAATTATTACAAATTTAAATTATTTCTTATTCAGGCGATTTGATGGAATTTATAACGCAAAGCAACAATTTAAATGATTACTTGGAGTGTTCTGAGGTTATTGACTGTAATAATTTAGAAATTCAGGGAATTGCAAGTAATTTAAGTCAAGGGGCTGAAAATGAAATTGAACTTGTAAAAAGTACCTATGAATTTGTAAGGGATGAAATAAGACATTCCTCAGATGCAGGGAAGAGCAACGTTACATGCAAGGCTTCTGATGTCTTAAAATATAAACTCGGACTATGTTTTGGAAATTCTCATTTACTGGCAGCCATTTTAAGAGCTTTGGACATTCCAACAGGTTTCTGTTACCAGAAATTAGAATTTGACGTAGGATTTGGGTTACATGGATTAAACGCTGTTTTTATTAAAAGTATTCATAAATGGATTAGATTAGATGCTCGTGGAAATGAAGGTCCAGTAAACGCACAATTTAGTCTTGATAAGGAAATTTTGGCTTATCCAGTTGATGAAGAAAAAGGAGAAGTTGATTTTCTAACTATATATTCAGAACCTAATGAAAAGGTCATTGAGATATTGGAAGGGAGCAGGAGTCTAACAGAAGCAGTAGAAAAAATAATTAGCACTGATTGGTTAAAGATAGTCATTTAAGATAATATAATATTTCTCCAACGTACAAATATGTGCTATAAGGCTTTAAATAGCACTATATTTTATAATATGCATATATCAAATTGAATATTTTTTATTTTTAAAGTGATTATTATGAGAGAAGATTATGTTCATGGATATTCAAAAGAAGAAGCCAACAGACTAAGGGATCAGGCAAACACACTGGCTAATCTAATGCATGATGATACTCAATACCCTGCAGGATCCAGGGTTCTGGAGGCGGGTTGCGGTGTAGGCGCTCAAACAATAATGCTTGCAAAAAACAATCCAGATGCACAAATCACTTCCATAGATATTTCAGAGGATTCAATAAAACAGGCAAAATCTTTAGTTGAAAAAATTGGGTTTTCAAATGTAGAATTTCAGGTTGCAGATTTATTTGATTTGCCCTTTGAAGATGAAAGTTTTGATCATATTTTTGTATGTTTTGTACTTGAACATCTTCAAGACCCAGTATCAGCACTTAAAAGTTTGAAAAGAGTTCTTAAAACTGGAGGTTCAATAACAGT
Source organism: Methanobacterium sp. (assembly GCA_030017655.1). Classification (NCBI taxonomy): domain Archaea; kingdom Methanobacteriati; phylum Methanobacteriota; class Methanobacteria; order Methanobacteriales; family Methanobacteriaceae; genus Methanobacterium; species Methanobacterium sp. The sequence goes on from JASEIM010000018.1 coordinate 6,355, forward strand.
AATTGAAGGCGATCATGGGTCATGCTATTTTTATCCAGAATCAGAAGAAGCTGTTAAAGCATGGAATTGTCTTATTGAATGCCAGAAACGTTTTGATTGTAATCCAATGATTGGAAGAGAAATATATCCTCTTTTAATGAATTCTGGATTTAAAAATATAGTAGTAAATCCTAAAATAGTCTATGTTGACTCAAGCAAACCTCATCTGGTTGATGGATTCAATAAAAAAACAATCATTGCAATGGTAGAAGGAGTTAAAGAACAGGCTCTTGATTTAGGGTTAATGGATGCTGAATCATGGGAAAAAGGAATAAATGATCTTTATAAAACTACAGAATCTGATGGAGTATTTTTTTACAATTTCTTTAAAGGGAAAGGAATAAAATAAAAAATAAAATATTGGTTCATTCATGATATAACTCAGATCCAACCTTAATAACATCTTCCTGTGATTTATATTCCTTATCAGGAAGTGTTTCTAAAGCTGCAAGTACATTTCTGTCTGCATTATTTTTTTTAGCCTGTCCAATTAATTCATCCTTTTTTGCAGGGTAACGCATGCCCTTTAAGAAATTATAAACAGATTCTGGAGAAATTCCTTTCATATTATCACCTCAAATTTTATTTTAAAAATTTGTGGCCCTCGAAAACTTGTTTTCGGGGCATGCGAAAATTTCAATTTTCGCTGCAACAAAACATCAGTTTTGTGAGCATGTAAAAAATCATAGATTTTTGAGGGATTTCCAAAAGTTCAGAAAACTGCCAAAATCCTCAAAAACCAAAGCATATGAAAATATACAATTTTCATGGCGTGCAAAAAATCAAAGATTTTCATGCTTTCTTTCCTTTAACCTTCATTTTACATATCTCCAATAAAATTGGTCCCTTCCAACCTTCCTGAAAATTGTATATTTTCACCAAAATGAGTTAATGAATCTTCTTCTGCTTTTAAGAGCTTCTTTGTAGGTAATAGAACTTTCTGTTTTTCATGTTTTAAAATTAAACCATAATTAATAAGTATTTCTTCAATATCTCTTATTATATCGTCATTATATTCATGTAGCCGTTCCATGAGGGTTGTTCTAAATTTAAAAGTATCAACACCAGAATATTTGTGTGGATTTAAGATCTCGTATGTAGCCTTAATTACAGATTCCCGTCTCGTCATAAAAATAGTCTCCACATGTATTATGATCATAGTATAATAAAAATATTACTTTTTTAGACCATGATATTATTTAAAATGAAATTTTTATAGAATAAACACTTTTATGAAATACCTTTTAATCGGTTATCGCAACCTACAGCATGATCTAACATTTTGGAAGAATAATAATTCCCTCTTCTATATCTCCAAATTCCATGAATTCATTTTTAAAATAAAATATTCCTGCAATAACAAGCAAAGCAGCGTCCAGTTCATGTTCGCTGATATTTTTAGGTAAATCAAAATATTTACCAACTTCTCCGGAATTCCGGAGCCCTAAAATTTTTTGTATAGTCCCTGGATGAGATTCAATAACCTCATATTTTTTCTTTAACTCATCTGCAAGCTTGATTCCTCTTTCAGTAAGCATACGCATCCCGCGAAATGTTAAAGGCAATGTACGTCCGTATTTTCGCATTTCAACTTCAGCTTTTCTAAAGTGCCCTCCAACTTCACTGCAACTGCATTCATTACTTAAACAGCACCTGCCCTTTGGAAGTGAAAGAGGTGCATCAATTACAACTAAAGAAGGGCTTGCCTCGAATATAAAACTTAATATTTCATTATCTTCAAAAACAGTACTGAAACCAAGCTGATCTGAATTTAAAAAACAAATTCCAGTGGGATTTTCTGGTTTCCCCGCCAGATCAATCCCCACTATTTTAATATTTTTCATTGTGAATAACTTCTTTAATGCTCCTTCTTGGAGGCGCTTCTGGCTCTTCGTCAGGATATCCAAGGGGAATAAGCGCGACAGGCCTTAGATAGTCTGGTAAATTCAGTAAGTTTGCAATGTCCTCTTCCTTAAATGCACCAATCCATGCAGCACCTAATCCGAGTGCATAGGCTGAAAGCATCATGTTCTGGGCTGCACATGCTGCGTCCTGTATGCAGTAAAGTTCTCTACCTCTTTCACCGTATCTTGCACCAGCATTTGCCATATTGGCGCACATTACAATGACGACTGGGGCTTTAGCAATAAATTCCTGCACATAAGCCGCTACAGCTATCTGAACCTTTGTCTGATGATCTTTTACGACTACTGCATCCCAGCTCTGTAAATCTCCCGCAGAAGGCGCCCATATTCCTGCTTCAACTATTTTTTCAATTAATTCATCATCAGGAGTTTCTTCTTTAAACTGTCTGATACTTCTTCTACCTTTAATAGCTTCAAAAAGTTCCATATTATCACAACATCAACTGTTTATGCACATTTTTTATAAGATATATGCTAACATTTTGTAATTTATAGTTAATATAATTATGATTTTCAAAATTTTAACTACATAATTGTCTTTAAACTTGTTAATGTTCATATAAATTAAATATAATTGATATTGTGATGATTAAAAAGGATTTTCAAGTTTATAAATTTTTGTAGTGTAGTATTCTTTAAAACCAATTTTTTTATACAAGGGATAACCCATTTTACTTGCCTGTAAAATAGAGATATCATATCCTTCATCCATGGCTTTATTAAGGATGTAATAGACCATAGTTTTAGCCATCCCTTTCTCCCGAGCTTTCGGTATGGTTCCAATGTAAAATATACCTGCGGCTCCGTCTCCTTTAAAAAGTACAGATGATGATACAGGTTTGTCATTAAAAAGTCCAAGATAATAATGAAAATTAAGATTTTCAAGTCCAGCATTTATGAAATATTTTTTATAGGATTCAACAATAATAATTGGAAATTCAAAACTTTTTACAAGGACATCAGTCCAGATTTTTAAATCTTCTAAATTAAGAACTTCTTTTATAGTCATGCCTTCTGGAACATTAAATCTTTCAGGCACTGTTTTTAGGTCAATTGCCATTGCTCTCCAGTTATTTTGATAAGTAAAACCATGATCCTTTAAAATTTTTTTCAAGTTCTTTGGACGGGACATTGGAGTAACAAACCAGAGAACAGGTATTTTTAGCTCTTTAATCCTTGAAATTACATGTATAATATTTTTAGACGCGTTTAACTCACTGAAATTCGTCATAAAAATGCGGCTCTGCCAGTTTTTTGTAAATATATATTTAATTTCAGGTATATCAAGGACTTCATCCTTATTTAAACGCCCTAATTCGAGAAAAAATTCTGCAGTAGTATTATCAATCAAATTCACCAATTTACTTTGAGAATTCATATTATCACAAATAAACTACAAAAATTAATTTTTTGAAAATTCAATATTTTTCATGGTGAATGAATTCTTCAACATCGCCTCTTGATGGAGGAATAGGTTTCTCATTAGGATAACCTACTGTAATTAAAGCTACGGGCCTTACATCCTCTGGAATATCTAACAGATTTGAAACCACGTCTTCATCAAATTCACCATTCCAGCAAGCCCCTAATCCAAGTTCATGGATTTTTAGGAGCATATTCTGGGCTGCACATGCTGCGTCCTGTATGCAGTAAAGTTCTCGGCCTCTTTCTCCATATATGGCACCTGATGCCCTCTTATTAGCACATATTGCAAGTACCACAGAACATTCTGAAATGAATTCTCTTGAATAGCATGCAACTGCAAGTTGGGCTTTAATTTGATTATCTTTTATAACTATAACTTCCCAGCTTTGGGTATTTCCTGCAGAAGGTGCCCATACTCCTGCTTCCACTATTTTATTAATTAAATCATCATCAATTTCTTCATCTTTATATCTGCGAATACTTCTTCTTTCCCTGATGGCTTCATTAAGATCCACGTTAACACCACATTTTAATTTATATCGCTAAAATTAATACATTATGCTGCGATTAGCTTCAAAGGATATTTTTACAGTTTTAAATCATTCTTTAATTTATTTTTGCGTCAACCACAACATGATATACACCAGGAGAATATTTTTTAATTATCCTTTTTTTTAATATCTCCACATCGCGCTCTTTTGCAGCATCAATAATTCTTTGTGGGGGTCTTTTGAACTTTAGAAGGTCAGGGACAGATTCATGATAATGAATTATACCACCAGGCTTTACTATTTCCATCGCGGCATCCAGGAATTCGTGTGTATTTCCAATATATCCCATTAAAACCCTATCCGCAATTCCTTTAGGTGCTACTTCTCTACAATCACCTAATATTGGCTCTATAATACCTTCAGCCTTGTTAAGCATAATATTTTCGTTTAAATAACTATATGACACGGGATTTATCTCTATAGAATATATTTTTTCCGGATTTGAATGCACAGCCATTGGGATTGAAAAGTAGCCGATTCCGGCAAACATATCTACTACAATTTCTCCATCTTCAACGATTTTTGCGATTCTCTGCCGTTCAGTTGTGTTTCCCTTAGACCACATTATTTTAGCAACATCTAATTTGAAAAAACAGTGATTTTCACGGTGAATGGTTTCAGTACTATCTCCTACAAGAATTTCTACATCAGGCTCTCTTTTAACACCGTTTATTCGCCCTAATTTGACTATCCTTTTTACTTCGGGTAAATTTAGCAGTTCCTGTAAATTATCCGGTTCATTTTTTAAAACAAGGATGTCTCCGATGACTTTGCCCTTCATGTTAAATAGATATGTTTTATTCTGTTTTTAAATTTTATTATAGAATAATCAAAAACTATAAAAATTATAACTTATAAAAACTAAGATGAATAATGCAATTAATTGGTGTTATTTTGTTATAGCTATCTTTTTATCCAAAAATAATTAATATAATTTATTAAAAATTATTTAAAAATAATAAAATATGTCTAAATTTATCTTTAAAATCCATTCCATATTCTTTAATTTCAATTTATATACTTTAATAGGTTATATTGTGAAGAGAAAATAAAAAAATGGATTTAATTGGCTAATAGAATAAAAATAGAGCTTTAAAAATTAAAAATAGGGGATAGTATTACAAGTAATGTTTATATAATATGAACTCCAATATTAGGCATAGAAAACTATTTTTAATTTATTTGCATTTTTTTGAGGTGTATTCATGAATGATGAAAACAGATTAAAAGGCACTACAACTGTTGGTTTAAAATGTAGTGACGGCGTTGTATTTGCCACAGAAAGAAGGGCCACTATGGGTAATTTAATAGCCCACAAAGTCGCCGATAAAATTTTTAAAATAGATGATCATATCGGGGCTACAATAGCCGGTGGAGTAGGCGATGCCCAGAGCCTAATGAAATATATAAGTGCAGAAGTCACCCTTTACAGGTTAAGAAATGGTGAAAGAATAAGCGTTGAATCTGCAGCAACTTTAACAGCTAATATATTACATTCATCAAGATTTTATCCGTTCTATGTTCAAACATTACTGGGAGGAGTTGACGATAATGGTCCAGCATTGTTCTCACTTGACCCTACAGGCGGTGTTATAGGAGATAAAATGATTTCTACCGGATCAGGTTCACCAATAGCTTATGGTGTTCTTGAAGACAGATATCATGATGATATAGATACTGAAGAAGGGATAGATGTTGCCATAAGAGCAATACAGTCTGCAATGCAAAGAGATGCATTTTCAGGTAACGGAATCCTTGTTGCAACAGTAACTGAAGAAGGATTTAAAATGCTGCCTGAAGAAGAGGTAGAAAGAAGATTAAGAAAATAAATTAACTTTTTTTGACCCTAATTAAATTTATGTAAAATTAATATTATCAAATATTATAACTGTAAACCAAGTTTACGTTATTTCTATTTTTTTAGAAGTGATTTTATGGGTTCAGAGATTCAAGAAATAAAAAATACAATATTACAAAGACTTCCAACAAGAGTACAAGTAGCAAAAGTGGAATTTGAAGGTCCCGAGGTTGTAATATATACTAAAAATCCGGAGATCATAACAGAAAACGGATCGCTTATTAGGGATCTTGCAAAGGACATAAGAAAAAGGATAATAATTCGATCAGACCGTTCTGTCCTTACCGAACCGGAAAAATCCATCCAAAAAATCCATGAAATAGTTCCGGATGAAGCAAAAATAACAAACATTTCTTTTGATGAAGTTACATGTGAAGTTATAATTGAAGCAAGAAAACCCGGTCTTGTGATTGGTAAATATGGATCTACATCAAGAGAAATTGTTAAAGAGACAGGATGGGCCCCCAAAATCCTTAGAACTCCTCCAATTTCATCTGAAATTATTCAGAGAATTAGAAGAACCCTGAGGAAAAATAGTAAAGAGCGAAAGAAAATTCTGCAGACTCTTGGAAACAAAATTCATCGAAGCACCACAGCTGAGAATGAATGGACACGTTTAACATCCCTTGGAGGATTTAGAGAGGTTGGAAGGTCTTCCTTATTCTTACAAACCCCAAATAGTAAAATTTTACTTGATTGTGGAGTCAATGTTGCGGGGATTGATGATAAAAGTTCATATCCTTACTTAAATGTCCCAGAATTCGTGCTGGATGACCTGGATGCAGTGATTATTACTCATGCACACCTGGATCACTCAGGATTTTTACCATATCTTTTCCATTATGGATATGAAGGCCCTGTCTACTGCACAACACCAACAAGAGACTTAATGACGTTATTACAATTAGATCATATAGATATAGCTCACAGAGAAGATAGTCCTCTCCCATTTAACGTAAAACATGTGAAAAAATCCATTAAGCATACAATAACCCTTGATTATGGTGAAGTAACTGATATAGCCCCAGATATACGCTTAACTCTTCATAATGCCGGGCATATCCTCGGATCTGCAATCGTGCATATGCACATTGGGGATGGTCAGCATAACTTCGTTTACACTGGAGACTTTAAATTTGAAAGAAGCAGACTTCTTGAACCTGCAGTTTCCAAATTTCCAAGAATAGAATCGCTTGTAATGGAAAGTACATATGGTGGACATGGGGATGTGCAACCCACAAGAAATGACGCGGAAAAAGAGCTTATTAAGACAATTTACAGAACACTTGAACGTGGCGGAAAAATATTAATACCTGTTTTCGCTGTTGGAAGAGCTCAAGAGCTTATGATAGTTTTAGAAGAGTATATAAGACACGGAATCATTGATGAAGTTCCTGTATATATAGATGGGATGATATGGGAAGCAAATGCAATTCATACTGCAAGACCAGAATATTTAAGCAAGGATCTTCGTGATCAGATATTCCACATGGGCAGAAACCCATTTATCTCTGATGTATTCCATAAGGTCAATGGTATTGAAGAGAGGAGAGAAATAGTGGAAGGAGAACCATCCATAATTCTTTCAACCTCCGGAATGCTTACAGGAGGGAATTCTGTAGAGTATTTCAAATGGTTATGTGAAGATGAGAAGAGTTCACTTGTTTTTGTTGGTTATCAGGCAGAAGGCTCACTTGGAAGACGTTTACAGAAGGGCTGGAAGGAAATTCCACTTAAAGAAGAAGGAAAAACCAATGTATACAATGTAAAAATGGAAATAAAAACCATTGAAGGATTCAGTGGACACTCTGATAGAAAACAACTTATGGATTATGTGAGAAAATTATCTCCAAAACCAGAAAAAATCCTCATATGCCATGGAGATAACTATAAAACACTCGATCTCGCTTCAAGCATTTATAGATCATATAAAATAGAGACAAAAACTCCAATGAATTTGGAAACCGTCCGGATTCAATAACTATTTTTTCAATGGTGTTTAAAAATAAAGATTAAGCTATTGAAAATAAAATTTTTTATTTTTCTATATTTTAATTGATTCACTGTTTTTTTTCTTTTCTAATATCTAAAACTTTTTATTAGGGTCTAACCTAATAGTATTTATATTATCTTTATTTTGATATAGAGGAAATTTTTAATTTTCGAACCACAAAATTCGGAGAATTTTGATGTTGAAGAAATCGTAAATTTCCGAACCACAAAAAACAAGTTTTTTGAGGTTTTAAAAAATTATTTGGTGAATTACATGGTAACATATTCAGAATCAGGAGTTGATATTAATCTCGAGGAGGCAACAGTTTCTGCACTGGTTTCAGAAATTAAAAATACGCTTTCTTTTAGAGATGTAATTACAGAAAGTGGTCATTTTGCAGCACTTGTTAAATTAGGGAATAAAGCAATCGCCATGAGCACAGATGGAGTAGGGAGTAAGATTCTGGTTGCAAAAATGATGAACAAGTATGATACAGTTGGAATAGACTGTATTGCAATGGTTGTAAATGATATTCTCTGTGTAGGTGCAGAACCAATAGCCATGGTTGATTATCTGGCTGTAGAAAAGGCTGATCCAGAAATTGCAAGGGAAATTGGAAAAGGACTCGCAAGAGGGGCTGAAATGTCCATGATAGCGATGATTGGGGGAGAAACAGCATCTCTTCCTGAAATTATAAAAGATTTTGACCTTGCAGGTACAGGAATTGGAATTGTTGATGCAGACAAGATTATAACTGGAGAAAATATCAACGACGGTGATGTTCTTATCGGGATAGAAAGTAGCGGAATCCATAGTAATGGTCTAAGTCTTGCACGAAAGGTATTTTTTGATAAATTAAGTTTAAATGTGAAGGATGCTCTTCCAGATGATCCTGATACTACTGTTGGTGAAGAACTTTTAAGACCAACTGAAATTTATGTAAAACCAGTAGTTGATCTTTTAAATGAGGATATTGAAATTCATGGACTTGCCCATATAACTGGAGGCGGATTTCTAAACCTTAAACGTCTTAAAAAAGGTATAGGCTATGATATTAATAATTTACCTCAACCTTATTCTATATTTAAATCAATTTATAGTGCAGATGTGCCTTTGGAAGAAATGTACAGGGTATTTAATATGAATATTGGATTTGTAGTTATCGTTCCTCCAGAAGAGGCAGATAAAACTATAAAAATAATTAAAAAGCATAATAATGCCCATAAAATAGGTTTTGCTAAGGAAGATAAAGAAGAAAATATTAAAATTAAAGCCTTTAATGGAAACGTAATTAATTTATGAAGGTGTTTAGATGAATATAAAAGCTGAACAGGAAAGATCTATAATTATTGAAATTCTTACAAGAATGGATGTTCCAGCAGAACATGCAGAAATCGTCGCTGATGTGACTGTAGATGCAAATCTCAAGGGTTTTTCATCTCATGGACTGGGTAGATTCCCCCAATATGTTAAGGGACTTAAATTTGGAACCATAGTTACAGATGCAGAAATAGAAATTGAAAAAGAAACCCCTGCCATGGCAATTATAAATGGAAATCACATATTTGGTCATGTTGTTGCTTATAAAGCGATGAAAATTGCAATTGAAAAAGCAAGGGAAACAGGAATTGGAATTGTAGGGGTACATGACTCAAATCATTTTGGAGTAGCAGGATATTATTCTGATATGGCTATTATGGAAGACATGATCGGGCTTGTAATAGCAAATACTGAACCTGCAGTAGCCCCTATAGGTGGTAAAGAGCCTATTCTAGGAACAAACCCAATTGCAATTGGCATTCCATCAGATAAGTATTATATTTCAGTGGATATGGCAACATCTGCATCAGCAAGGGGTAAACTTATTGAAGCTATACGTAAGGGTCAGAAAATTCCTGAAAACGTAGCTCTTGATGCTGAAGGAAATCCTACAATAGATCCTGAAGCAGCTCTTAAAGGTTCAATTTTACCATTTGGGGCGCATAAAGGCTATGCACTATCCTTTATGATTGAAATTCTTGCAGGACCTCTTGTAAGGGCAGCAGCAGGCAAAGCTGTGACAGGAACAGCAAATCCTGAACAGATATGCACTAAAGGAGATTTGATGATGGCAATAGATCCTTCAAAGTTTGTAGATATCAATGAATTTAAAGAAGAAGTAGATAACCTGGTTGAGGAAATTAAAGGTTCTGGAGATACAATTTTTATTCCTGGCGATATGGAAGTATTGAATATTAAGAAAGCTAGAGATGATGGGATTCAAGTTGATGATAGGCTGTATGAACAACTTGTAGAGATTTCTAGGGAATTATCATTTGATCTGGAGGAACTACTGAATAAATAGTCAGCATTTATAGTTAATTGTTTATTCTTTTTGATTTTTATTTAATCTCCATTTTTTGTAATACTTTTTTTCTTTCTATTAAACATCAATAATAAATAAAAAGATTTATAAATATTAAAATAGATTTTAAATATCAAAGAATAGGGGTTATAACATGTCAGAAAAAACAGCAAAGGAAATAAAGGAACAGGCTAAAATTAATTTGAAAAAATCTTATAATGAACAATTGGAAGCCCACATGAAATGTGAGTTAGAGGATGAGCTTCAAGAAAAGTTATTTGATCATATAATAGGAATGTGTGAACTAAAAATTGATGAAGAGATAAAAAATCAGGTATATGGAAAAGAAGACGAAGAAATCAGCGAAGATATAAAAGAACAAATTTATGGTAAAGCTGATGAGGTAATGCAAAAAGAGATACACGATCACATAATTGGACAGGATGAAGAAGAAATTAAAAGAAAAATACGTGAACAAATATATGGAAAAGAATAATATAGTTCCTTTTTATTTTTAATTTTACATTATTCATTTTATTATTATTTAAATAAATAATATGATTTATGTTAAAACATTTAGATTCAATATTTTTTTATTATGAGTTTGCTCAAGCCTCTAACCGACAAGTATGTAAATACATGTCATTTATAAATTTTTCGATTTGTTTTTCTAACAATATTTTATATTCTGTGAATATTATCACTTAATATGAATATTCATGAATATTCATGATAATTCGTGAAATCTTAATAATTAATAGGATAAATTGAGATTAATTATGGGTTTCATGAAGACTTTCATTAATATTTATAATATATCTTGAATAACTTTCATGAATATTCATGTACATAAGATATAAAAAGGAGGTCGAATAGATGGCATCATCTTTTAAGTCACCTGCAGACACAGCAAAAGCATGTGTAGGTATAGCAGCTCTAAAGGAAACCGCTCCTTTAAGTAATTTGCTAATTTTAAGCTTTTTAGCAGGTGCATACATTGCTTTTGGAGGTCTTTTAGCCGAAGTCGTTACAGGAGGTCTAGTAGCGGCAGGTGCTCCAGTAGGAATAAATAAGCTAGTCTTTGGTGCAGTGTTCCCAGTCGGATTGATGCTGGTCGTTATAGCCGGTTCCGAACTGTTTACAGGAAACTGTATGTACATGCCTTTAGGTGTACTTCAAGGAGAGGCAAGTATTGTGGGCCTTCTCCGAAACTGGATAGGAAGCTGGGTTTTCAACCTTGTAGGTGCTCTTTTTGTAGCATACTTCTTAGCAGTGGCTACAGGTATTTTAGCAGCACCACCATGGGAAGCTGCAGCAATAACAATAGCTAAAACCAAATCTCTCGGCGGAGCATCATTTGTAGCAGCAGGTAAAACCGTTAAATCTATAACATGGACTCAAGCATTCTGGAGAGCTGTAGGTTGTAATTGGCTTGTATGTTTAGCTGTTTACTTGGCTATTGCCTCAGATGATATTATTGGTAAAATACTTGGAATATGGTTCCCAATATTCGCTTTCGTTGCAATAGGATTTGAGCACAGTGTAGCAAATATGTTCTTCATACCTGTGGGAATATTCCTCGGCGGCGAAGTTACATGGGCACAATTCTTCATAAACAATATGATACCAGTAACCATTGGTAACATCATAGGTGGAGCAGTATTTGTAGCTATGATTTACTGGTGGACCTATCTAAGAGGAACAGCAAAGCCAAAAGCAGAAGCTCCAGCTGAAGCTAAAGCTAAATAAAATGGTAAGGTCTTATCAATCCTTCCATTTTTCATTTTTATTTTTTTCGACTGAAAAAGAAGGATACACTTAAATTTTAAGATAAGAATTAAGGGGAAAATATCAGCAGCGCGTTTACTTTGATTATGGGTAATAAAAATTCAAAATAAACGACTATAAAAAATTCACTATCAATATCGTATATTTATTCTTAATAAAAGGAGGTAAACAATGGATATCCAATATACTCCAACTACATGTCCATACTGTGGATGTGGTTGTGGATTTAATTTAGTAAGTGTAGACGGAAAACTTGAAGGTGTCGAACCATGGAAAAGAAACCCTGTAAATGAAGGAAAATTGTGTCCAAAGGGTAATTTTTCATATGAATTTGTTCACAGACCTGACAGGTTAACCACACCTTTGATAAAAGAAAATGGTAAGTTTAGGGAAGCAACATGGGATGAAGCTTTAGACATGGTTGCATCCAAACTAAATGAAATAAAAAGCGTAGATCCAGAAGCTCTTGCGTTCCTTTCATCAGCAAGATGTACAAATGAGGAAAACTACTTAATGCAGAAACTTGTGCGTACCGTAATAGGAACACACAACATAGACCACTGTGCAAGGTTATGTCACGGTCCTACAGTTGCAGGACTTGCCCAGACCTTTGGATCAGGGGCTATGACCAACCACCTTAAGAGTATACAATTCGCGGATGTTATATTCATAATCGGATCTAACACCCTGGAACAGCACCCTCTAATGTGGAGAAGAGTCTTACAGGCAAAAGCTGCTGGAGCAAAATTAATTGTTGCAGATCCAAGATTTACACCTTCTGCAAAAAAAGCTGATTTATACGTACCATTTAAATCTGGAACAGACGTGGCATTAATGAATGCTATGATGAATGTAATAATTTCAGAAGGGCTTGAAGACAAAGAGTTCATAGAAAAAAGGACAAAGAACTTTGAAGAACTGAAAGAAGTTGTCATGAAATATCCTCCTGAAAAGGTATCAGAAATAACTGAAACACCAGCAGAGTTAATTAAAGAAGCTGCAAGAATGTATGCAAACGCAGATAATGCAGGTATTATCTACTCCATGGGTATAACTCAACACCACACAGGTACAGACAACGTTATGTCCACATCCAACCTTGCAATGATTACAGGTAACATTGGAAGGCCAGGAACTGGAGTTAACCCACTAAGAGGTCAAAACAACGTTCAGGGTGCATGTGACATGGGAGCGCTCCCTGTTGTGTACCCTGGATATCAAAAAGTCATAGAAGAAGAAATGGCAGAGAAAATGACTTGCGCATGGGGATGCAGCGACTTAGGATGTAAACCAGGGCTTACTGTAGTTGAAATGATGAACGCAGCGCATAATGGAGATATTAAAGGTATGTACATAATGGGTGAAAACCCAATGATCTCAGACCCTGACATTCAGCATGTTAAGGAATCTCTTGAAAACTTGGACTTTTTAGTTGTGCAGGATATTTTCTTAACAGAAACAGCTGAATTAGCAGATGTAGTACTTCCTGGAGCTTCATGGGCTGAAAAAGATGGAACATTCACAAGTACAGAAAGACGTGTGCAATACATAAGAAAAGCAGTTGACTCACCAGGTGAAGCAAAACCTGATTGGGAAATACTCTGTGATGTTGCAAAGAAAATGGGATCTGATTTATTCAACTTTGACTCACCACAGGATGTATTTGAAGAAGTAAGAACAGTTACACCTCAATATGCAGGTATGAACAAAGAAAGACTGGAAAAACCAGAAGCACTGCACTGGCCATGTCCAGATGAAGAACACCCAGGAACTCCTATACTCTGGGGAGAACAATTTGCAACTCCAGATGGGCTTGGAGTACTCATGCCAATCGAGTTTATTCCAGCTGCTGAGCTTCCAGATGAAGAATATCCATTTACACTCACAACTGGACGTATGCTGTTCCACTGGCACACTGGTAGTATGACCAGAAGATCAGAGACATTGGACAATGAAGTTCCAACAGGTTTTGTTGAAATCAACCCAGAAGATGCTGCTGAACTTGGTATAAAAGATAAAGAATTCGTAAGCGTTAAAACACGCCGTGGAGAAGTTACAATCAAGGCAAAAGTTACTCCAGACATCATGAAAGGAGTAATATTCATACCATTCCACTTTGTAGAATGTGCAGCAAACATGCTCACCAGCGGGGCAGCATTAGATCCTGCAGCTAAAATGCCAGAATTTAAAGTATCTGCAGCAAGCGTTACAAAATTAGATCCTGCAGTAAAAATGCCAGAAGTAACTCCAAAAAGTGCTTACGATGTAGGTAAATAGGGGTGATCACATGGTTCAAGTAAACGACAAATATTATGCATTGTCAAGCAATGAGGAAATAGCAGAGAGCGGAGAATGCGGAGGAGCAGTAACAACCGTACTAAAGTTTTTACTTGAAGATGGTATTGTAGATGCAGTTTTAGCTGTTAAGAAGGGTGCAGACCTTTATGATGCAGTACCTACTTTAATAACTGACCCAGAGAAAGTCATAGAATCAGCAGGTTCTCTACACTGCGGTACATTAAACATGGCAAAAGTCGTTTCTAAATACCTCAAGGGTGCAGAAGATATTAAAATAGCTGTCACCACAAAACCATGTGATGCAATGACACTCAGAGAACTTATGAAAAAAGATAAGGTTAATGAAGAAAACGTTGTGATGGTTGGATTAAACTGTGGTGGAACTTTACCTCCAGTTCAGACTATTGAAATGATAGAAAAAATCTACAAACTGGATCCAGAAACTGTTATCAAAGAAGAAATTGCCAAAGGTAATTTAATCATTGAAACAGCAGATGAGGAAAAAGAAATAAGTGTAGATGAACTGGAAGATGAAGGATTCGGCCGAAGAACAAACTGTAGAAGATGCGAAACCAACATACCTAAAATGGCAGACTTAGCTTTGGGTAACTGGGGTGTTATAGGACCTCTAGCTGGTAAAGCAACCTTTGTTGAAGTATTTTCTGAAAAAGGTGCAGACATCTTGGAAAAAGCCATTGAATCTGGAGCTTTAGATGTACAGGATCCTATACCTAAGGGTATTGAGATACGTGCAAATATAGACAAAGCAATGGTAAACCTTGCTAAAAAATGGCAGGGTAAAGACTTCCAAGAAAATGGTGGAGACCTCCTTACCATTGTAGCACGATATCAGAACGAACTTAGCAAATGTATAAAATGCTTCGGTTGTAGAGAAGCATGTCCTCTCTGTTACTGTGCTGAATGTACATTGGAGGCCAATGGTCCTGAATGGGTATCTAAAGGTGAACTTCCACCATCACCAATGTTCCATCTGGAAAGATTGGTTCATATGGTAGATTCCTGTACTAATTGTGGACAGTGTGAGGAAGTGTGTCCTGGTGAGATTCCACTTGCAAAAATCGCACATGAAATAAACTCTAAACTACAGGAAGACTATGGATACATCAGAGGAATGGATGAAACAAAACCACCGCTTTCTTACTTCCCAATGCCCAGTAAATAACTGGAGAGTGTAAGAGAGATAAGAAGTGAGGATATCCTCACTTCAAATTAAATTTTTCATGTTCAACGTTAAGAAAATAAATGAATTGTATAAAAATACCAGGAGAAGATATTATGGGATGGGAACCTAAAATAATAGTTTTTTGTTGTAACTGGTGTTCATACGGTGGAGCAGACACTGCAGGTACCGCAAGGATGCAATATCCTCCAAACGTGCGAATAATAAGAGTGATGTGTTCTGGAAGAATAAATCCTCTATTTGTCTTAAAAGCGTTTGACGAGGGAGCAGACGGAGTAATGGTCGCAGGATGCCACTTTGGAGATTGCCACTACGACAGAGGAAATTATGCCTGTGATCGTAGAATAAAAGCTCTAAAAACAGTTATGGATACCATTGGAATTGAGGAAGGAAGATTTTATCTTGATTGGATATCTGCATCAGAAGGTGAAAAATTCGCCAATGCAATGCGGATGGTAAGTGATAAGGTAAAAGAACTTGGTCCTTTCTCTTGGAGAAAAAATAAAGCGGAGATCGGGTGATTAAATGGTTAAAGTAAATGATATGTATTATGCATGGTCTCCAGATGATGAGATAGCTGAAAGTGGAGAGTGCGGTGGAGCTGTAACATCCATAATGAAATTCTTACTTGAAGATGGTATTGTAGATGCAGTTTTAGCTGTTAAGAAGGGTGCAGACCTTTATGATGCAGTACCTACTTTAATAACTGACCCAGAGAAAGTCATAGAATCAGCAGGTTCTCTACACTGCGGTACATTAAACATCGCTAAAACGCTTAATAAGTATCTCAAAGGCGCAAAAGATATGAAAATTGCTGTTACAACCAAGCCTTGCGATGCAATGACCATTGTAGAGCTCATGAAAAGAAATCAGATAGAAAGAGATAATGTTATAATGATTGGAGTTAACTGTGGTGGAACTTTACCTCCAGTTCAGGCTCGTGAAATGATAGAAAAATTCTACGAAATCGACCCTGATGCTGTTGTTAAAGAAGAAATTGCCAAAGGTAACTTAATCATAGAAACTGCAGATAATGAAGAAAAGGAACTCAGTATTGATGAACTGGAAGATGAAGGATTCGGCCGAAGAACAAACTGTAGAAGATGTGAAAACAACATACCTGTAATGTCAGACCTTGCCATGGGTAACTGGGGTGTTGTAGGTCCTATGGCTGGTAAAGCAACCTTTGTTGAAGTATTCTCAAATAAAGGCGTAGAGGTCTTAGATAAAGCTATAAAAGCAGGAGCTTTAAAAGTAAAAGATCCTGAACCTAAGGGTATTGAGATACGTGCAAATATAGACAAAGCAATGGTAAACCTTGCAAACAAATGGCAAGACAGGAACTTCGGAGAAGAAGGTGGATTACTCTCTCTTGACGAGTACATGGATGAATTTGAAAAATGTATCAAGTGTTATGGTTGCAGAGAAGCATGTCCACTGTGTTTCTGTGTAAAATGTTCCATTGAGTCACAATCTAATGAATGGGTAGGAAAAGGAGAACTTCCACCATCACCAATGTTCCACTTTGTAAGAATGCTGCATATGGTGGATTCTTGTACTAACTGTGGACAGTGTGAGGAAGTGTGTCCTGCTGAGATTCCACTTGCAAAAATCTTCCATAAGATAAATGTCCAGATACAGGATAAATTTGATTATCACCCTGGATATGACATTGAACAGAAACCACCTCTTTCTATAATCGACAAAGAACCAAGTGAGGAATAAACACTCACTATTTTTATATTTTTTTAAATGAACTAAAAATGGAAAACACTGAAACTAATCAACTTATAAATTCAGTAAACCCCAAAATAAAGTCGATAAATGGATTGTATTCTATTTATGAAACTAATACACTCAAAATCACCTCTTGTGAGTAATTTTAGTTTCAGAATGTGGTTTACTTAACACATTCGGTGATAATATGATGCTTAAAGAAGTACTGGAAGCCAATGAAAATTTTGTTAAAGATTTTGAACCTAAAAAAATGAGTCACATGCCTCAGAAGAAGTTAGCTATTGTAACATGCATGGATACAAGACTCACAGGGTTTTTGGAACCTGCAATGGGAATTGAAAGGGGAGATGCAAAGATAATAAAGAATGCTGGTAATGCCGCGGTTGACAGAGATGTTATAAGATCCGTTGCAGCAGCAATTTATGCTCTTGGTGCTGAAGAAGTCATGGTTGTTGGACATTATGACTGCGGAATGGCAAATGTAGATCCCGAAAAGCTCATTGAAACCATGAAAGCACGGGGCGTGGATGAGAAAACACTTTCAGAAGTTGATATTAAAGAATGGATGGGTGCAATTGATGGTGAAGAGGAGAACGTATTAAATGTAGTAGAAAAAATAAAAGAGTCTCCATTTATCCCTGATGATGTACCAATACATGGTTTAATAATAGACCTTTATGACGGTAAATTGAAAGTTTTAGCCGAAGGTAAATAATTTTTATATGCTCATTCCGTAATGCAAATTTTGCATTAATTGTAGTGGCTATTAAAACTTGAATTTAAATCTAATTTATCCTCAGCCAAGAATCCAATTAGCATTCAAGCAAAATAGCACTACACCCGTAATGAGCATATACTTTTTTAAATTAGATAATTCAGTTTTTATACTTTTCTGATGTTATATAATTTTCCATAGTCACAATTTATTCTCAATTAATAGGATGTAACAAACTAAAAAAATAGTGTTACTTTATTTTTAATATTGAAATAAAAAATGGGATAGATATAAGTTGTATCAAAACGGAGAAGATAACCACATATATTATAGAAAAATTGTATAATATGCCTATGAATAAGCTTCCAAAGAACCATGAAACGCCATAAATAGTATTAAAAACGCCATATGCGGAGCCACGTCTTTTTACAGTGGACATAACTGCAACTGAAGACCTCATTATAGATTCCTGAGCCCCCATACTTATACCCCATAGTCCTATTCCCAGGAATGCCATATAGAAATTGCCTAAAAATACTAATGGGGCAAAGAGTGAGGAAAATAAAGCCACCACGATCATGATGGATAATCCCACCTTATCAAATAATTTTCCAAATACCAGAGCTGCAATGGCATCCACGCCCATAGCAACCGCATAAAAGGTAGGTATTAAACTTGAAGAGACCAAGGCAGTTTTCTGGAAATGGTAAGCAATGAGAGCAAAGTCAGCAAAACCTGCTGCAATTAAGGATGCTGCTATTACATATAGCCAGTAAGCTCTCTTAAATCCTTTTGTATCTAACTGAGGAATTTCGACTTCTAAATTGTGGGGATGAGGATAAAGAAATCTGGAAATCACCAGTACTAAAATAGATAGTATGGCCGGCATTAAGAGAAATGCAAATCCTATCTGGTAACTTCCATAATAGAAAAGAACAGCTGCAACGATCAAAGGACCCAATATTGCTCCAATTTGATCTAAAGCCTCATGCAGACCAAAACCAACTCCATGACCTACCTGACTGCATGCATGGGACAACATAACATCTCTTGAAGGTGTTCGAAGGCCCTTTCCCATCCTTTCAGCAATAATCAATATTGCAGCCAATTCCCAGCTTCCAGCCAAAGCTAAAAGAGGCACAGCTACCATAGTGATCAGATAACCGCTCATGGTGATAATCCAGTAATTGCGAGTACGATCAGTGAGATATCCTGATAAAAATCGCAACATATAACCAATCAATTCACCTAATCCTGCTACAAATCCTACCGTAACTGCACTAGCTCCTAAAATAGCTAAATATGGGCCAGTTATACTTCGTGCTCCCTCATAGGTCATGTCCGCAAATAGGCTCACTATCCCCATGAGGATAATGAATTTAAGGGCATTATTGCCCATGATATCTTGATGTCTTGGGATTTTTTCCATCATATTTATTATCCTTCTTTTACAATATTTTTTGGAGAATATTAAACAAATTAAATTAAATGAAAGTCATGGAGTAACCCACATAACAAACAAGTAACAATAATTAAACAAATAAAAATTAAATCATCTTTACCTATTTTAATCACCTTTTAAATTTATAAAAAAAGGTATTAAATGTATAAATCTTGGTACAAATTTATAATTACTAATAAAAGAATTATAAAGTATATAAAGTTCACTAGTAATGATTTTAGAGTTATACATAGCTGACCTCTTTTATAAACTATTAAATAGGAGTCATCAGCTTAAAAAAAGCATTTTAAGGTGAACTCCATCACCACCTAACCCTATTGATTGATCATTAAACAAATATTCTACTTTTTGTTATTATTCTTCCATTTTACAATCAAACATGAAAGCTTACAAATTAATATGCCATTTAAATAATTTTTATGAGTTTAATATAGCTTCCACTGTATATTATAATTTAAGAAGAATAAAAACATGTATGCATGTAAATATTGCAGATGATCATCTAGCTTGCGCTTATTTTCATCATCCATGCAGTCTTTCATGCTTTTAATAAAATTCTCGTCTGTAAAGTCCTATTGAATGGTTTAAAGCCTTAATTGCTGCTTCTACACCTTCCCATCCTAAAACTTCAGTTGTTTTCCCTTCTAGTGTTTTGTATTCCTTGAAAAAGTGTGCAATTTCATCTAACTTTGCTTTTGATAAATCATCGATACTTTTAACATGATTGTACTTGGGATCATTTAATGGTACGCTTAATATTTTGTCGTCGCTGTCTTCACCGTCCATCATTCTCATTATTCCGATGGGGCGGGCTTCAATTACACATCCAGGGAATGTGGGCTGATCCATCAATACGATAATGTCCATAGGGTCTCCGTCATCCCATAATGTTCGAGGTATTATACCATATTCTGCTGGGTAATGGAATGGTGAGTAAAGCACCCTGTCCAATGCAAATGCTTCCATATCCTTATCATATTCATATTTATTTCTTGATCCCTTAGGTATTTCAATAACTGCATATACAACTTCAGGAACCGATGGTCCCGGCTTTAAATCTTTCCAAAGATTCATCTATATCTCCTCCTTATGATTTAATCTCATGTTATTTTATAATTTATTCATTTAAATGGCCATATAATGCGGGTAAGCCATCTCCTGTTCTTATTCCCTTCCATACATTGATAAGATGCTTTTTTCCATGTTTATGGTATTTTATTTCATATGTGTAGAAATTTCTTTTTAAAGGGGGTGGCGTAAAAGAAATTGTTAACAAATTCTCTTTTGTATATACGCCAAGTAATAATTCAATTATGGCAATTTTGCCTTTAATATACTCTGCTATAATCATTTCTTCCTGAGTTTTGGGTATTTTATCCCAATTAATCTCCATTTATCCATCTCCATTGTATAAAATGATTTAGTATGATAATTTCCCCTTTTTGAACATTTTCATCCATATCTTAAAGTTATTCTGCTTATTTGATTAGAAAAATGGATTTAACACTTAATACTGTGTTATAAAGCTTTATTGAGTATTTAATAGATTCAAAGGCCCTTTTAGCATTTTTACATCCTAACACTTTAGTAGTTTTTCCTTCTAATTTTTTATATTCACGGAAAAAATGTTCTATCTCCTCTAAAAATGCCGATGGAACATCATGAATATCTTGGAAATCCTTGAATTTATTGTCGTTTACAGGTACCGCGATTATTTTATCATCAAGATTTTCTCCATCAATCATACTTATTACGCCAATAGGTCTACATTGAATTATGCATCCGGGGAATGTGGGCTGATTCATTAAAACTAGAATTTCCAGAGGATTCCCATCACCAATTGCTGTCTGTGGAATTATACCATAATCTACAGGGTAATGAAATGGAGAATTCAGTACTCGATCCAGCGTAAATACTCCCTTATCCACGTTATATTTGTATTTATTCCTTGAACCTTTTGGGATTTCAATAACTGCATATACAACCTTAGGAATTGATGGTCCCGGCTTTAAATCCTTCCAAAGATTCATATTATCTCCTTTAACATATTATTTTTTTGATTTCAGCCATCTTTGGCTTTATTAATGGGTTTTTGTCTCCAATAATTCTATTTTAAGCAACTATTTTAGTTTAAGTCATAGGATAAGCTCTTTAAAGTGTATAATGCCCTATATGTGTAATCCAACTCCGAAATTCCGATGTATTTTGATCTTCTAAATCCTCCATCACCATTTTGGAGATCAAGTACAAAATTTATGATTTTGCTTTGATCTTTAAGCTTTCGACCGATTATTTCATGAATTTTAATCCCTGCATAAATTGTTTCTATATATGGCGGGTAATTTATGGGCGTTGAATTAAATACTCCATTATCTGCTCTGCATTGTTCAGTAAAATTGAGTATTGTATTTTTATTTGGAATTAAAGATGAATCAATTTGATTTATGGATTCAAGGGCGTAATAGGTTGATATAATATCTGATCTATATCTTCCAAATCCTCCATCTTCCTTTTGAAATGACAAAATCCAATCGGCTATACCATGCAGATCATCATATCCTGTTAATTTCAAAATATTAGTGCTTAAAAAAGCTGTTTCTAAGCTTGTAAATGCTATTTTATTAATTAATTTAGATGCAAATTCATCAGGTATTTCTGTCTTCATATTAAATATTTTTAAAGCATTTAATCTATAGAATATACCTTTAATTCCAAATAACCTACCTTTATTTAGATTTTTAATCCATTCAATAGTCTTTTTTTTATTATATGGTTCTTCATTGAACATTTTAAGAATTCGCAAACCATAGTATGTGTTTTTACCATCAGGAATACCTTCATAAAGAGTAAAACCTCCCTCTTCATGCTCCCGCTTGTGTACGTATCTTAAAACATGTTTGAGAATTTCTAACCCTCCTATTCGCATACATCTATTATTTATATTGCATCATGACTTTACATATCCACTATATCCTCAGAGTGCTTGGGCATAAACCATTTTTGAGCTATAACCGTTGGAATAACTGCACTGGCAACCACAACTCCCACGAGAATAGAATACTGGACTTGATCTATATACCCAGAGCTTAGTCCAAATACGCTTGCTATGGTTCCAAAAGTAAGTCATGTACTCATTAAAAGGGTTGTATACATGCTACCATTGGGAATGTACTTTTCTGCAAGGAAATATACACCTACAAATTTAGTGACTAATTTGATCCCAAATAATATCGCAAAAAGACCAAATGCAGATATAATTAATGGGAATGAGATTTTTAATCCTCCCACAATAAAGAATATTGGGGTGATTATAGCATATGCCACGGTTCTTAACCTATTTCTTACTTCTTGTGTACTTAGTGTTTCCCTAAAGTGTTTTGACATTAAAAGTCCTAGTAAGAATGCAGGTAATAATGCATGTCCGTCTCCAAGATTTGCAAAGTACATGAAAACAAGTAATAATACGAATACATATTTAATTTCGCTCTCAACTACTTTATTTTTTAATCTTGGATTTTCGAGTACTATATGTGAAAATTTAGCTGCAAAAATTATTACAACCACTGAAACAACTATGAATGCTGCAGTATAAGGTGTGGGTGTTATGAATAGAATACTTAAAGCAATTGCAGTTCCCATATCTGTTATAAAAGTAGATGCCATTAATAGCTTACCTATCTCTGTTTTTGAAAGGTTTGTTTCCACTAATACGGAGTATACAACTGCTAATGATGTTGTTGATAATGCAACTCCTGAAATTAAAGAAGCCTGTAAGTTCCAATGAACTAAATAGTATGTATAACAGAATACTCCAAGAAACGGAACTAAAAATGAGAAAAAGCCAATTAAAAAGCTTTCTTTAAATTTATCCCTCATTAAATCCGTATCTATTTCTGTTCCTGCAAGAAATGTTAATAAAATTCCTCCAAAACTTGCAAGGTAAAGCATCCATTCTTGAGGATATATGAACCCTAAATTACCGAATGATGCGCCTAAAAGTATCTCAATTATTGCGACTGAAATTCCTAATCTTAAAGAGATTAGGCTTGATAGTAAAATGATTAGACCCATGATTAGGGGTATGGGATCTGAATACATTGATTTCCTCCTTATAAATTAATTTAATATAGGAGTCATTAGCTAAAAAAAGCATTTTAAGGTGAACTCCATCACCCTACAATAATACTTAATTGAATAAAATATAAAAATGTTTCTATAAGTTATAATATGGGATTTATGATATATTTAATTATTTAATAAATTTCTTGTTTTATTTCAATTTTAGCCCTTATTTTATATGTTCAATGTTATAATTAGTATTATGTTATTATTAAAGGTCTTACTCATCATACAAAATAACAAGACGAAAAAGATAATTATTAGAAACAATCCATCTTTATTTAACTAAACATCTTTCATGACACTAGGAGGAATTCAAGAAATGAGTAAAATAAACAGACAGGAAATTCTTGACGTTTTGGATGGGTATGATAAGGAAGATATAACTATTGCAACTTTAGGAAGCCATTCATCCTTACATATGTTCCAAGGAGCACAAGCAGAAGGATTCAGAACTGCAGTAGTTTGTGAAAAAGGAAGGGAGGTTCCTTATAAAAATTTTGGAGTTTGCGATGAACTCATAATGGTTGATCACTTTAGCGATATTGTCAATGACGATGTTCAGCAACAATTAAGGGATTTGAACAGTATAGTGTTCCCACACGGATCATTTGTGGCCTATGCAGGATTGGATAATATTGAAACTATTTTTAATGTTCCTATGTTTGGAAATAGAGATATTTTAAGATGGGAAGCAGAAAGGGATCTGGAAAGAAAATTGATGACGGAATCAGGAGTTAGAATTCCTCAGAAGATAACCGATCCTGCAAAAATCGACGGCACAGTAATGGTTAAATTCCCTGGAGCCAGAGGAGGAAGAGGATACTTCGTGGCTAACTCAACTGAAGAATTTGATCAAAAAATTGAGGCAATGCTGGAGAGAAAATGGATCGAAGAAGAAGATATAAAAGATGCACACATAGAAGAATACGTTTTAGGATGTAACTATTGTATTCATTATTTCTTCTCAGGATTAAAAGACGAAGTAGAACTTCTAGGTGTAGACAGCAGATATGAGTCAACTATAGATGGTTTAACAAGAGTACCTGCCAAAGATCAACTGGATATAGGTGCAGACCCATCCTACGTTATAACTGGTAATCACCCTGTAGTTTTGAGAGAATCACTGCTTCCACAAGCATTTGACATTGGAGATAAGATTACCAAAGGTGCCAAAAAATTAGTACCACCAGGATTTAACGGTCCATTCTGTATGCAGACACTTGTTAATGATAACCTTGAAATAGTTGTATTTGAGATGAGTGCTAGATCAGATGGTGGAACAAACACCTTCATGAATGGATCATCATACAGCTATCTCTATTACGGAGAACCATTAAGCATGGGTCGTAGAATGGCTATGGAAATTAAAAATGGTATAAAAGAAGACAGATTAGAAGAAATTATAACTTAAACGTCTTTTAAGATGCAGAATTATATAAAACCAATTCGATGTTATCTGCAGATAACATCTTTTATTTTTAATTTAAAGTGATATTAAAACAACTTATAATGAAAAAGATATTCTTCTCTTTGTATTAAGATGTCTTTAATTTTCCCTGAAGTTTTTTGTTCTTTTAGAACAAGAATTGATCTACACATATTTATTAAAATAATTTAAAAACTTATAATACATCAAAAGGTAAAATCATAGGACTTCTAGTAACTTATATTTCTTAAATGGCATAAAATTAAAGAAATAAAAAAAATCTGTACTATTCATAGGGAAATACATAATGTCTAAATGGCTCTTTATCTCTATCTTCATAAAGTTTAATACTGAATTTAAGTGAGGGTTTTGAGTACCAGTATTTTGTTAATGGAGCTATGTTAGTTTCAATTATTCTTCTTTGTTCGGATGTTAATTTTTGATATCTAAGTTTTAATTCAACCTTATCTTCATCTGCAATGTTGATATCTTCTAACTTAACATCCACATGTGGAATTAAACTCATCATAACAGGACGTCCCCATTCTTGAGCATTATCACAAAATACTAATAAAAATGCAAATGGAAACTGGTCAATTCTAAGTTTCCCAAGTTTAGAATAAAATACTTCAGTATGTAGTGCAATTGCGCAACAGGCTTCTTTAAGTAACATTTCTTCTATATCTAATATATTCATCAGCATTAATCCGCTCATGACCCCATGATCATGATCTTCTATAAATGTGTCTTTAAGGATATTTGCAATTTTATCTTTTGGTTTATTTGAATTATCGGAAATTAATTCAAGTAATTTAACTTTTTCAATTTCATATTGTGTAAATATATCTGCCCAGTTAATGTTGAATTTAGAAGGCACCGCTACTCTTAAAAAATAGTTTTTTAGCCAACCTTCCATCTTTCCAACCGAATAACTAAAGTCATGGAACATTGAAGTAATAAACCACACTTTTAAAACATCTTCTAAATCATAATCCGGATTTATATTCTGTAAATGTTTTAAAAGCTGTTTGCGAAGCGATTTTTTTTCATTAATTAAATAGTATCCTAATAAAAATACCTGAAATTGATGTATGAAATGTTCTCTGTATTTAACATCAGTCCCTAAAAGTGGTTCAAAGGCAGGTCCAATGTTATCTATGATATCCAGAACCGCATATAGATTTAAAGCCTGTGCAATATCACTAACAAGCTTTGTCACCCTATTATAAATTCTGTCAATTCCACCTATATCCTCAATTTCTATTTCAAGTTTACTATAAAACTCATTTAGCTGTTTTTGAATTTCCTTATTAATTTGTGGACCTTTAATTTCTAATTCATTTATCTTTTTTAATATTTCAGTTCCATACAGTTTCTTATAGGTATATGACTTATATATGATGTTTTGAATTGCTATTACGATACTATCTGCAAGAATTGTTAAAATCTCATTATGTCTATCAGTAAAACAGTAAATTTTAGAGTTATTGAATTCATTAAATTGTTTTATAGAATCACTTAATCTGTGATTTTCAATTTTTATTATTCCTACAGGTTCTTCACCATGTTTTTTTAATATAGGAACTTGAACAATAGAAGTACAAATTTCTTGAGGGCCCCAGTAACTTCCTCTCCATTCTGGATGTTCCCATATTTCTTCTCCTTGTAAAGGAGGTATGAATTCTTTGGATTTTAAGGTGTATGCAGTTATTCCCATTGGTAGTTCTCCCTTCTCTACCAACTCTACTAAATCATCACCCATTTCTCTAACAATATGTATTAGAGATTTTTGTTTTTCCCATATTGCATCTATTAATGTTTTTCCTTCTTTTAACAGGCTGTTTTCATATTTTTCAAGATTTTCTTTACTGTAGTTGCATTTTTCAATGAAATATCGCCTTAGATAGGCTATTATTTTTCTTTTTCCCTCACCTTTTTTAGTGAATGGGTTTCTTTTAGGAACATAATATTCTGCTTCCTCTTCTTTTAGAATCCTACCTATTTTTCCAGAAGTAGAATATAATCTTAGTATTTTTCCTTTCTTATTTTCGGACTCTTCTAATAAGAATATGCTGCAGGATTTGGCTTCTGTATTTTCAGCACCTATTTCAACTATTTCGTCTAAAAAGTTTTTTAAATCATTAGAATTCAAGGCAGCTTGTAATATTTGACGAATTAAGTCTCTTATTTTTCCAGAATAATTCTCAACTTCAGCATTTTTTAACATTTTACCACCTCAAAATGTTAAAATACAATATTAATTATTCATGAAATTACAAAAGTTAATAATTTATTTTAACAGTACTTTATTCAATTAATTGGAAATACAATATTTCAATTAAACTGTATTACAAAAAATATCAATAAATGCTAAGATAAAACACAATAGACCTACGAAATTCAATTTTAGAGAGTAAATAAACCATACCAAATTAATTAAAAAAAATAATTAAAGGAAAAAATGATTAAGTTATCTGAACTTTTGTCATTCTCTCTTCAGGTTTAAGCTCTCTTTTCGGTATTTTAAGTTCAAGGACTCCATTTTTCATTGTTCCTTTAACTTTTGATGGATCAACTTCTTCAGGGAAATTGATAGTCCTCTGACATGATGCGTAAGTTCTTTCTCTGTGGAGATAGTTTTCGGACTTTTCTTCCAATTCTGACTTCTTCTCTGCGTTAAGGGTCAACACGTCTTTATTTAATTCGACATTAATGTCTTCCTTGTTAAAACCGGGAAGTTCACTTTTCACAATATATTGGTCCTCTTTATTTATTACATCAACCAAAGGTACCCTAGTTGGAAGATTATCACTTTTTTTTGGGATATATGTTCTCATGGGTAAAAATGGAGCCATCAAATCATCAATTGACTTTCTAAAGTCTTCGAAAATTGTATCAAATCCACTTAAAAGTTCGTTCTCTTTGGTTGATTGTTTTACTAGAGTTTGTTCTCCTCGGGAGGGAGATTCAACGGTTTCTTTTCTTTTGGAGTTAGCCATATCATCCACCTCCTAAAGTACTCTTAATTTAAAAATAGTTTTATAATTTGCATTGTAATATATAGTAAATTTCATATAAATATTTTTTGGATCAGTATTATATAATTCAGGTATGTTTTAATGCTTCTAATTCTCTTAAAGACCATATCATAGAATTGTTTCAGTAATACTTATTTTTCTGAAGGATTTTTTTTCGCTTAGTTACAATTTTATATATATTAAATTTAGATATGAAAAATTTTTTTTATCCTTTATGAAAGATATTTAATAAATTCTTTTAATATATGTATTTTATATTCCTCTTTTTAGTATCTATTTAATTAAGTGTTGACTTTTTATTTTAAAGGATTGTAATGTGGTTCTATCTTAAAAGATATTAATTAAATAGCCAGGAGTAACCGTTTGAAATGAAATTAGATAACTAAATATATTAAAGAGGCTTATCACAATAACTTGTTAAAAACTAGCATCTTCTTCAGTATAGATTTATATTTAGATACTTTAAAAAGCTAAATTATAAAATTGTAACTATAAGAATATTGTTCTATTTATTATATGAGTTTAATCAAAATATAACTGGTTACTATGGGTGAATTTATAGCACTATTTTTTGTTGCCGCGTTTCTGTCTGTAGTAGTAGGCACGGTGGCAGGGTTTGGAACATCGACAATTTTTCTTCCTATTGCATTATTATTCGTGGATTTTAGAACCGCACTTGTATTGGTAGCAATTTCCCATATTTCGGGTAATGCGGGTGCAATAACTTTTTTTCGTCATGGTCTGGACAGAAAACTGATACTGCTTTTCGGTCTGCCCAGCATAATTTTAACAATTCTTGGAGCTTATCTTGTAATTTATGTTCCTCAAGATATTTTACAGATCTGTCTGGGTGTTTTTCTTTTGATATTTTCCATTTATTCCCTATTAAATCCTGATTTTAAAGTTGCTGCTGCAAAAATAAACACAATAATTGGGGGAATTTTATCTGGATTTTTGCAGGGATTACTTGGGGTTGGAGGTCCTTTAAGGGGAGCTTTTCTCATCTCATATAATCTTGATAAATTCAAATATATAGCTACATTAGCTGCAACTGCAGTTATCATTGATGCAACCAGAATTCCCATCTATTTTGCAAACGGTCTTCTTGAACCTCAATTTTTTTATTATGTACCTTTTCTTGTAGTAGTTGGGATTGCAGGTTCTTATACAGGTAAAAAGATTGTTAATAAAATTCCGCAAAACATCTTCAAAAAGGTTGTTCTTGTTGGGATTGCTCTTGCAAGCATGCTGTTAATTTATGGAGGTTTGATAACGGTTATAGGATAGAAAAATTATGACATTAACTCTAATAACTGTTAAAATATCTACTTAGAATTATTCTTTGAAAAATAAACTTTTTTATAAAAATACTCTTAAGTTAAATACAACATAATATAAAATGAGAACTTGATTATACATTGATTTTGTACAAAATAGTAAGGTGTGTTAAGTGGATAGTAGTGAAGCAGTTTATAAAGCCCTTAAAGAAGCAGGAATAGATTTTGTGGCTAGTTTACCATGTGTAAATCTTGGAAAAATCATGGAACTTGTAGATTGTGATGAAGACATTATCCATGTCCCTGTAACAAGAGAGGAAGAAGGATTTGGGATATGTGCAGGGGCATTTTTCGGCGGAAAAAAACCTGCAATCTTAATGCAAAATTCAGGACTTGGAAATTCAGTTAATGTGCTTGCATCTTTATATGAACTTTACAGAATCCCCATACTCATGATAATGAGCCATAGAGGTACTGAAGGGGAATTTATGAGTGCTCAAATTCCTATGGGAAATGCAACACCAGGAATTTTAGATGCACTGAATATTGCATACTTAAATCCTAAAACCCCCGAAGAAGCCCTTGAAGTTATTCCACAAGCATGGAAACTCTCTGAAATGGGTGGAGCTCCAATTGGAATATTACTGGAAATTCCATTCTGGAAATAAAAAATTAGTGGTGATGTTATGGAACGTATTGAAGCCATAAAAAAGATAGCAGAAAGTCTGGAAGACGAATTAGTCATTTGCAATATTGGATTTCCCTCAAGGGAATTATATCATGTTAAAGATTCTTCTACCCACTTTTATATGCTCGGTTCAATGGGAATGGCATCTTCAATTGGATTGGGACTTGCATTATCTCAAAAAAAGAAAGTTGTGGTGTTTGATGGTGATGGATCTGTTCTTATGAATATGGGAACTCTTGTAACGATTTTCAGCCAGAATCCAGAGAATTACATTCTTGTTGTGTTTGATAATCAGTGCTATGGCTCTACAGGATCACAATGCACATACACAACAGAGGTTGACCTTGCAAAGATTGCAGAGTCAGTTGGATTTAAAAACATATTTGTCTTTGAAGAAAAAATTAATTTCAGAGAAGTTTTAGAATCTAAAGGCCCTGTGTTTGTGCATATGAAAGTTAAACCGGGAAATGCAGATGTTCCTGTAATTGATATGGAACCAGAAGAGATAAAGGAGAGATTTATGGAAGAAGTGATGAAAAACAAATTTTAAATTTATTGGAATGTGTAAATATGGATGAGTGCAGATGCCGTAACTGCTGTTTTTAAAAATAATGGATTGCAGGACTGATATTAATCATAATTTTAGGGGCTATAACTTCAGTAATAAGCATGCTAAGTAATTATTTAATAAATCTACAGGCTAAAATTCCTCCAGTAGTTTTTGGAGTTACAATGATTGTTGTGACTATAATTTTCATTATTACGGTTCCATGGATATTTGGAAGGCTCATTAAATGGCCTTACAAAACATTAAAACTCTGATTATTTCCTTCGTTTTTCAAATTCACTCAAAAGCTCATCTATTTCAACGCCTTTATACACCAGAAGTAGTAATGTGTGAAAAATAAGATCAGCAGCTTCATAAACAAGATTTTCATCATTTTTAGATGCGATGATAACTTCTGCGGCTTCTTCCCCGATCTTTTCTAGGATTTTATCCTCAGCCAGTTTTTCATCATCTCTCATAAGTTTTGAGGTATAAGAATCAACAGGATTATCGCGTCTATCTTCTAAAACATTATAAACTTCCCTTATAATTTTATCTTTCACTTTTAATCTCCTTAAAAAAGTAGTTAATTTCCTAATTTTCTATCTTTCCTTAAACTCCCAGTTATAGCTATTAGGGGATGCTGTGCATCGTCAATTATTTTAATATCGTTTAGGGTGTATATTCCATCAGCATCTGCTGTTTTTTCCAGTCCAAGCTTAATATCTTTTTCTAATTCAATTACATATGAATCTATTTCTTTAAATCCAAGTTTAGAAGCAGCAACAGTTCTATGATGGCCATCAACTAAAATAAATCTATTCCCACTTTTAACAGTGATTGTGGGCTCTGCAAGTCCTCTTTTAATTTCATAGGTCCGGCCCTGAAGTTCATCGGCATATATTTTATTTTGGGTTGGCCTGAGCTTTTCGGTGGGTACCTTCATCCTCAAAAGTTTTGTCTTAACGCCGTAAAGCTGTTCTAATGTTTTTTTGAAATAGTTTACCTTCATTGGTGTTGATCTTTCAATATGGGACCTTACAATATCAGTATTAGTAATAATTCCTACTAATTCTCCTTCTTTATCGATTACAGGAAGCCTTGATATTCCCATTCTAAACATTACACGTGCTGCATCATTTATAGACATATCCTGGTCTGCTACAACAATATCAGTTGACATAATGTCTTTAACTGCATCAGCCCATGGTTTTAAAAGTAAATCAAAGGCAGTTACCATTCCCATAACTTCGCCGTTTATTTTAACAGGGAATCCGTCGTGGCCTGTGGTTTTCATTAATCTAATAACTTCCTCGTTAGGAGTTTCTGGAGTTACTGTAATAACTTCTTTTGTCATATAATGTTTTACAAGAGCTGCATTACTCATTTAAAATCCTCTTAATAATTGTATTTATAATAAATAAATCAAATTAATTATTATTTATTCCATATTAATTTATCTTTATATTGAATTTTAATAATTCTATGATATGGAATCTGAGTATCTTCATCAAGTATTAAAAATCCGCGTTCTAATTTATTTATACGGTCTCCTTCAATGGTTTTAAGGTTTCTATTAGCCCCTCTATGAATATAAGTTATTTTAGATAGTTTAATATCCATTTCTGGATGCCATAAAATCATATCTAAAACATTTTTTGCCATCTTTTGACCTTAACTTCATGAATTACTCAATAATTATTTTGTATAAAGTAGGTTAAAAAGTTATCTTTTTCAAGTTTAAGGGAATAAAAAGAAATTATATGGATTTATTTAACTAAAGCTTCCCTTAAAAATCTGGAAGTTTCTCCAGGATCAGCTTTTCCATGTGTAAGTCTCATTACTTGTCCTATTAAGAAATTCATGGCTCCTTTTTTACCTTCATGGTAATCAGAAACTGCCTGAGGATTTTCATCTATGGCCTGTTTTACAGCTTTTAACACACTTTCTTCATCACTTACACCAATTAAACCCATTTCTTCAGCAATATTTAATGGAGATTTTGTATTTTCAGGCATTTTTTCTATTATCTTCTTAGCAGCTTTTGGAGTAACTTTTTTATCTTTTATCATGCCTAAAAGTTCGACAATATCTTCAGATTTTATACCACTTTCTTCAAAACTTATTTTGTTATAATTGAGCACTCTTTTAAGTTCATCTCTCATCCAGAGAGCTGCAAAAGATGGTTCAACACTTTTAGCTATCTCTTCAAAGGCATCCGCAAGGGCCAGTTCAGATGTCATAACCTTTGCGTATTCTTTTTCAATTCCATACTCTTCAATGAATCTATCTGTCTTGATATGTGGTGGTTCAGGCATTTTTTCTCTTATACCTTCAATTTGATTCTCTTCAGCCACCATTGGGGGAAGATCAGGATCTGGTATATATCTGTAGTCATCGGCTTCTTCTTTAAGACGCATTGGAACAGTAATCATCTGTGATTCAAGAAAAGCGCGTGTTTCCTGTTTTATTTCAACTCCCCTTCTGATGAGGTTTTTCTGCCTTACCATCTCATATTTAAGCGCTTTATATGCACCCCTTATAGAATTTATATTCTTTATTTCAGCTCTTTTTCCACCTTCAAGGGATATATTTACGTCTGCACGCATTGTTCCTTCTCCACGTGCGCTTCCACTGTATTCTAAAACCCTGATGAGCTCACGAAGAAAATTTCTTGCTTCTTCAGGTGATCTCATATCTGGTTCTGTTACAATTTCAATGAGCGGGATTCCAGATCTGTTGAAATCAACCACACCTAAATCTGGTTTGTACTGGCCAGGGTCCTCTTCGATGTGAACTTCGCGAATTCTCACACCGTTCAGATTTCCTTCATATCCTATGGGGATTGAGGTACGCTGATAACCAGATGGAAGATCCGGATAATCATAATGCTTCCTCAGGAAATAAGTCTCATTTTCCGCTATCTTACATCCAAGCATTAAAGCTATCTTAATTGCCCCATTCATTGCAGCTTCATTTGGTGGATATGGCTTTGCCCCGGGCTGGTTAAGACAAACAAAACAGATGTTTGAATTTGCTGGAGCATCCTGGTAATTTGTACGGCAGTCGCAGAATAATTTAGAATCAGTTTCAAGTTGAACGTGAATTTCAAGTCCGCATTTCATCTTAATAAAAATTCCTCCTTATAAAAATCTATAATATTAAATTAGTGATTAAATTAGCATTTTTTTATATAATCAACAAAAACATCTAAATTTAACTTATACTAAAAATTTATCTTAACATCTATTTTTATTTAATGCACTTATCAATATATCTTTTTATAAATGGCTCAAGTTGTGGATCAATTTCCCCACTTTTCTGTAATTTATCAAAATCACTAAAAGTTCCAATAAGTTTTTTTCCAGCCCAATAAACTTCTTCTTCAACTCTTTTCCCATAACGAGTTCCAAACATCTTAAATAATGGGAATTTAGTAAGTCCATTAGCTCCGCTTAAAAGCAAAGGTCCTATATTGGCCAGATTATCTATCCATGTCCCTGTAATTATTTTAAGCTCCGGGAACTTAATTCTGGTTGCAGCAACAACTCCCGCATAATATAAAGACGCCGGTTGGGGTGTATCTTCGTAAACGGTTTCTTTATGTGGATTAAGTGAATAAAAGGTAACTCTATCGATCCCAACATCATTTATCAGATCGAATAAATATTTTAAATCATCAGGAGTCTCTCCAAGCCCTAAAATAATAGTTATTGCCTTCTGGAACCCTAAATCTCCAGCGAGTTCAAGCATCTCATTTATATCTTCTAAAGATTTACTTGGACATATTTTATCATGTAATTCAGGGTTTGCAACCTCAACGGCTCCTGTAATTCCTGTAATTTCATCTTCATACGTTTCAAGATCCTTTGTGATTCCGATATTAAGCCATACAGGTTCACCAGTAATTCTGTAAATATTCTGGGAGATATTTTTAATTTCTTCGGTTGAAAAAGAACCGTATCCTCCTGAAAGGAATTCGATTTTCCAGTCAGTTCTTCTACAAAGCTCTGCTTCGGCTAAAATTGAGTTTATATTCCTCCTGGCTTTTTGAGGTTCTTTAATTTTTGGTTTCTGCGAGGACATGTAACAGAACAGACAGTCCCCCTTATTACACCACCATGAAAGGAAAATAGCTCTTTCAAGAGTTATTTGATTTCCATGCTCTTTCAGGGTAATTTCATTGGCTTTTTGCATTAAATCAAGGGTTTCAAAGTTTTTGATTTTATTGATTAGATTCATGATTCACCTTATTAAAGTTAGAATGAATTTTAAATATATTAGTTCTATATAGGAGAAAATATTTAAAATATTAATTGATTTTTAAATATTCAATTTTTTTGTTATTTAGAAATAAAAGTTATATAGCTTGTAATAACAAAGTATATATTGTATAAGCACGTAATGCTTGGTTATACTCTGAATTTACATATCCAAAACGTTTATATATTATAATCACTAACTTAAAAAATACGTCACAAATGTGCTTATATTTTAAAATCTTGAAACTATAGTTTCAAGTTTGAAAATCTTTGATTTTCAATTCTTGCAGATTACAAGATAATAGTCTGTAGGCTTTGCTTGGCATAGCCTCCGTAGCTCAGTAGGTAGAGCGTTCGGCTGTTAACCGATTGGTCGCAGGTTCGAGTCCTGCCGGGGGCGCTCTGGGGCCCATAGCTTAGCCAGGTAGAGCGCTCGGCTCATAACCGAGCGGCCATGGGTTCGAATCCCATTGGGCCCACTTTAATATAAAATAAATCACATGCTCCGGTAGTGTAGTCCGGCCAATCATTTCGGCCTTTCGAGCCGAAGACTCGGGTTCGAATCCCGGCCGGAGCATTTTTCTTAAATTTATAAAAATTTACATAGTCAAAATTTATTTTGACAATTATATCAGGGCTCATGCTAGCGGGGGTGCCCGAGCTGGCCAAAGGGGACAGGCTTAGGACCTGTTGGCGCAGGCCTACCAGGGTTCGAATCCCTGCTCCCGCATTAATCCACCATTATTTAATTCATTTGCCGGGGTGGGGTAGGTGGTTATCCTTTGGGACTGTGGATCCCACGACTCGGGTTCGAATCTCGGCCCCGGCCCCATTTTAACATTTACCATTATTTTTTCTAATTTTTCATAATCAGTAAACACAAAAATTTTATTAGGGATTTCCATAATATTATCCAGACATTAATTCGGATGATTAACATGATAAAAATGGAAAAAACATGCAGCTCACCAAAATGCAATGTCATGCACAAAGGTAAGTTGATAGGCTATATGGATGGTGTTGGCCTAATTCAATGGTTTTTAAAGAACAAATATTGTTACAGGGGCTCGTTTTCAAGATTTATAACTGATGATCCTGAATACAACCGATCTGGAATTATAGTGGATATCATCTTTTTAGATAAAAGGATAATGGCTAAAGATGCTAAAATAGAATGGTTAAAGGCTCCTTGTAAAAATGGGACTTTTATCGCTACTAATATGGAGTACAGCGATATTTAATTTTTGATCTCTTTAAAAAATATGGTTTAATTAGTTAGTTTTAGATTTTTTTACATGTTCTCTTTTATTTCTAAATTTTAATTAAAGGTTTATATAGTCTTAAAATTAAGTTATATTAGTTTTTGAATTATTAGATTTGGATTTCAGAGCCGATTTATATGAACAAAAAAGGGTCACGTGTAGAAAGAGAACTGGTTAAAATGCTTTGGAATGCGGATTGTGCAGCCATGAGGGCGCCGGCTTCAGGGGGTGCTACAAAAAAACCATTACCAGATATTATTGCAGGTAATGGGAAGATTTATCTGGCAATTGAAGTTAAATCAACCTCTGCAGAGCATATTTATATTAATTCTGAGAAGATAGTTGGGCTAAGGGAATTTTCAGAAATTTTTGGTGCGGAACCTTACCTCGGCGCTAAATTTAAGAACAAGAAATGGAGATTTGTGCATATTAACGACCTTATAAAGACAAGAGGAGATAATTACAAAGTTGATGTGGATTTAGCATTTTCTAAAGGTCTTGAATTTGATGAGTTACTCAGAAAGGATAAACAGGTTAAATTTAAATAATTTTATTTTATTTTACTTTTATTGAAGAGTATTAGGATCTTTAATTAATGTAAATTTATTTTGAAATTAAAGATCATTTTATATATTTTTAGATATAATTTTCTAAATAGAGTTTAAAGGAGCATGTGAAAATAAAGTTTTTGAGGTTGAAGGAAAACAGTAGGTTTTCAGAATAGTAATTCTATGAATTTTACACGCATCGAAAATCTCTGATTTTCAATAGCTCTGTTTTCCTGAACCACAAAATTCTATGAATTTTGAGGAGGGATTTAAACG
>JASEIM010000019.1 GCA_030017655.1 Methanobacterium sp.
CTGCCATTCTGTAGGGATTAGAAGTACTGCATAGTAATTATTTAAACTGCTGAACTCATAGACACGGTAAGTGTCCAGTATATCGTAACCTCTGACTTCTTTAAGTAAATTATCGGCTAGTATCGTGTCGCATGCCGTAATTGACCATCTGGTAGGTACAAGTTTTCTGTTTTTTTCAATTCCCATTGTTCCAACAGAAAAAGCCTTCTGTATACTTGAAAAAGGAACTCCTTTACTGTGAAGGTCAATTGTGGCTTCAGCAGCCTTAAAATCAGTGTCATAATACACTTTTTCCAGTTGATGATCCCATTTAACACTTTCAATGTCAAATTTTTCAATTAGCGCACTTGGACCATGTGGAGCAGTTTCATCACTAAATGAGAGACCTCGTGGACGGCTGCCAAATTCGGCCTCGCTTTCAATGGATGTTGATGAAAGAGATATTTCCTGTAATTTCTCAACAAAAGAATTATCAAGATCCTGTATGCCTACTGTCTGTTTTCCCCTGACAAGGCTTAATCTATAACCTATTATATCTTCCTGTGTCTTCTGATTTGGAATCCATGACTCGGGCATGTCCATAATAGATGTATCACCCTGTATTGGGGCAATCATTGGTCCTGCATACACTTTAGGATAGTTCCAGCTTCCAATAAAAATAGATGGTGGCGTACTGCCGTCAAGTTCCCTACCAACGTCCACAGATTTAACATTCAAGTTAGCTGTAAGCTTTTTAAGGTAAGCTTCTTTGCCCTTAATCATGTTCATATATATTCACATTCTTTAATAAAAAAGTAATGAGAGCGGATGAAAAGTAATTTTCACTAAACAATGAATTATTTATAGTGGAATTAAAATAAAAAGAACCTATATGTGATTTATAAATAAAAAAGGGATGTTATGAACAACTCTCCAGATGAAATTCTACAAATTATCAATAAAACTATTTCTTTAAGCAGAGGAAATATATTTCAGCTTAGAAAAGATTTTGAGCAT
Organism: Methanobacterium sp.; assembly: GCA_030017655.1. Classification (NCBI taxonomy): domain Archaea; kingdom Methanobacteriati; phylum Methanobacteriota; class Methanobacteria; order Methanobacteriales; family Methanobacteriaceae; genus Methanobacterium; species Methanobacterium sp. The sequence goes on from JASEIM010000019.1 coordinate 997, forward strand.
TTATATCTTAAATTAAGGTCAGATAAAGAGTTATATGTTAAAAAACGGGTCTTAGGTACAATAGATGGCCTTAAAATCTGTGCTGAAAAAGTTATTGATGGCCATGTGATACTCTTTTTTCATGGAGGAGGTTTCATAACTGGTTCTACAAATGATCATTTAGATTTATGCGGAAAACTATCAGATTTATCAGGTGTTCCTGTCTTAAGTATTGACTATAGACTCGCCCCTGAGCATAAATTTCCTGCAGCAGTTGAAGATTGTCTTATATCTTATTTGTGGCTTCTTAAACAGGGAATTGATTCATCGAAAATTGTTCTTGCAGGAATATCTACTGGTGGAACCCTTGTTTTATCTACACTTTTATCTTTACGCAATAACGGAGTTAAACTTCCTGCAGCTGCTGTTTGCATGTCTCCAGCAGTAGATATGACATTTCAAGGCCAATCAATGATTACAAACCGGGAAAAAGACTGGTTAACGAAAGAAAGTCTTGATAATTTAAGAAAAATTTACTTGAAAGGTGAAGATCCAAAAAACATGCTGGCTTCTCCAATTTATGCTGATTTAAAGGGATTACCTCCAATCATGCTCCAGGCAGGTAGCCATGAGCTTCTTCTAGATGATATAATTAAATTTCATGGAAAATTAAAGGATTCAGATGTTAAAATAACCTTTGAATTATGGAAAGGAATGTTTCATTGTTTCCAGATGTTTTATTCAAATATTCCAGAGGGACAGGAAGCTCTTGAAAATGCTGGAATATATATAAAGAAGATATTATCAATATAATGGATATATCATGCTTTTTTGAGGTTGAAGAAAATCTTTAATTTTCTGAACCCAAATCCATAAAAATTATAGATTTTTGGATGTTAAAAAATGCTGCGCATTTTCTAAAATTCAAAGAATTTGAGGAAGAACATGAAAACTATTCTGTGTTACGGTGATTCTCTAACATGGGGCTATGACCCTGCAACAGGTAATCGAATTGCCATGGATAAAAGATGGACTCAGGTTTTAAAGCACGATTTAGGTAATGAATACATTATTATTGAAGAAGGTTTGAACGGCAGGACAACTGTCTGGGATGATCCTCTACATGGAGGATACAAAAACGGTAAGAAATATCTAATTCCGTGTCTCGCTTCACATCGGCCTATAGATCTTGTAATACTGTTTTTAGGTACAAATGATCTTAAAATGCGATTTTCTCTTTCTGCAGCTGAAATTGCTCAAGGTATTCGTGTTTTAGTAAATATCATTTTAAAAAGCGAGTCAGGACCCGGTGGCGGTGTTCCAAAATTTTTATTAGTTTCACCCCCACATATTAAAGAATTATCTGATTTTACCGAAGAATTTAAAGATGGGAAGCCCAAATCACGTCAATTAAGTTACCATTATAAGCAAGTTGCAGAAGAATATGGCTGTAACTTTTTAGATTCTTCAAAAGTTGTTGTTACCAGTGATATTGATGGAATTCATCTCGATGCTGGAGAACATGTTAAATTAGGGCATGAAATTTCTAAAATTATTGGAAAAATCTTATAATAATAGTTCACAAGGCAGATAACATGAATATAACAAAAAATAAGTTTCCCAATATTAATACAAAAAGACTTTTTTTACGTGAAATTAATCTAAATGATGCTAGAACTCTATTCCACTACTGGTCAGATGACGAAGTAACACAATATTTGAATATAGACTCTTTCATTAATATCGGACAAGCATTAAATATGATCAGGCTATTAAAAAGCCTTTTTCCCCGAAAAGAAGGTATTCGCTGGGTAATTGTGAGAAAAGAGGATAATGCTGTTATTGGAACATGTGGTTTTAATAGCTGGGTAAAAAAGAGTTCTCGTGGAGAGATAGGATACGAATTGGGGCGTACATATTGGGGAAATGGATATGCAAGTGAAGCACTGTCAGAAATCATTAAATATGGATTTAATGTTATGGAATTAAATAGAATTGAAGCTTTCACAGTTCCAGAAGCCGTTCGCTCAATAAATCTACTTAAAAAGTTTGGTTTTAAAAAGGAAGGGATTCTAAGGGAATATGGGTACTGGAATAATCAGTACTGGGACGAAAATATTTATTCTTTGTTAAAAAAGGACTGGGTTTCTCAAAATAAGGCAGATTAAGTGATTATTATGAATTATAAAGTTAGAAAAACAGATGAAGATGGTTACATCGACGTTTTTAATGGAATTAAACGAAAAACACTCGTTTACGGTGATAATACACTATTAACAGAATTTATACTTAAAAAAGGGAAAATTTTACCTATGCATAGCCATCCTGAAGAACAAACAGGTTATCTTGTTTCTGGCCACATAATACTGATTATTGGAGGTAACAGGCATGAAATGAAGCCAGGTGATAGCTGGGCAATTCCAGGGAATACAGAGCATGGGGCTGAAACACTGGAAGACTCCATTGCCATTGAAATTTTTTCTCCAATTAGAGAAGATTATATTCCAAAATAATTATTATTTTACCTCTTCCTCCCAACATAATAAAAACCATTGGATTTATGGCCATTCATAGTATCATAAACAGTATTTTCAAATATTAATTCATTAAAATCTTTTGTTAATTTTAAAATATGTTCTTTAGTATGATGTCTGAAAACAGCCCCCTCTGGAAGTTCAAAAATGCCGTAAGCCCCATATTTATTTTCATATTTTTTATAACGTTTTAGATTTCTTTCATCTTGATTTAATAAATAATCATTGACATATAAAATTCCATCTTCTTTTAGAACTCTGGAGATCTCAGAAATTAGATTTTTCTGCTCTTTATCCTTATAACTGGAAGTTAAGACTGCAAGAAGAATTACAGCATCAAATTCATTATCTGGAAAAGGTATGGTATTTCCATCATTCTTAATTAGGTTTAAATGAGGATGAAGTCTTAATCCTCTGTTTATCATACCTTGTGAATAATCTATACCTGTTAAATTCTTGAATCCTTGATTATAAAGTTCATTTAATGTTCTTCCATAGCCACAACCTACATCCAGGATTTTCATTTCCTTTGAAACATACTTTTTAAACTCTTCCATCTGAAAAGGCGTTGGAAATTCCTTTTCTTCAGCTACTTTATTCCAGTATTCTTTTTGATCGGGAATTTTCATTTATTTTCCTCAAGTTTTAATTAGATTAATATTTTATATCATCAGATATGAGTATTATGAAAAAAGCATTACTTGTAATCGATGTACAGAATGAGTATTTTACTGGTAAATTACCAGTTACCTATCCAGAAAACAGTTTTCAAAATATTCTTAAAGCGATAGATTCAGCAAATAAAATGGAAATTCCTGTAATTTTGGTTCAACATTCGAATCTTGATAAAGAGGCAGCTACTTTTAAAATAGGTACTGATGAACATGATATCCATGAAGGAGTGCTTAAAAGAGATTTTGATAAAATTATAGAGAAAAATTTACCCGGAAGCTTCACAGGAACGGAACTAAAGTCTTTTTTGGATGTAAATAACATAGATACAGTTGTAATTTGCGGATATATGACACAGATGTGCTGTGATACAACATCAAGACAGGCGATGCATCTGGGCTTTAATGTTGAATTTTTAAGTGATGCCACTGGAACACTTGATATATCTAACTCTGCTGGGGAAATAAGTGCTCAAAACTTGCATAAAGCAATTTTAATCACACAAACTATGAGATTCAGCAAAGTTATGAAAACTGACGAATGGATTGGAAAAATAGAACCCTGAAAAAATTGAAATTTTTTGACAGCCTCAAACACTGTCAAAATTCATAGGATTTTGACGTGCTGAATCGAAGTTAGAAAAATACTTTGTATTTTTCTATAAAAAAAATCTTCGATTTTTTAAGATTCGCACACAAAAAATGTTTTGGGCATGAGAAACCATGTTTCTCGGCTGCAAAACTTTCAGTTTTTGCAAGCATGTGAAAATTTCAATTTTTACGGTTACGAAATTAAACATGCAAATCTTCGATTTGCTGCATCGAAATCAAAGATTTCGAATTTTATCACATCATCTTTCATTTTCTCACACAAGAATATGATAGAAAAGAGAAAAATTAGATGAAAATAAATTAAATTAATAATATAAAATTCTTAAGCAAATTCAATTGTACTTGGTGGTTTATCACTAACTGAAAGTGATACATGGGTTACTTCTGGAACTTCCGCCGTAATTCTGGCTGAAATTGTTCTAATCATTTCCCATGGAAGTTCAGGCACATGAGCAGTCATAGCATCCCATGATTCAACCATTCTAAGCACTACAAGATATCCAAAGTCTCTTATATCCCCTTTAACTCCTGTAACTTTAGTATCAGTTAAAACAGCAAAGTACTGCCAGAGTGTAGCGTCCAATCCTTCTTTTTTAACTTCTTCCTCAACTATAGCATTCGCTTTTCTACATATTTCTATTTTTTCCTTAGTTAACTTTCCAACAACCCGTACAGCCAGTCCCGGGCCGGGGAAAGGTTGCCTGTTAACCATTTCATCAGGAAGACCAAGTTCAGAACCTATTATTCTCACTTCATCTTTGTAAAGTTCCCTTATGGGCTCTACAAGCTCTAAAACCAGCCCATGAGGTAATGCAACATTGTGATGAGATTTAATTTTTCCCTCACTTTCTATCCAATCCGGAGCTATTGTGCCTTGAACTAAAAATTTAGCCCCTATTTTTTCTGCTTCTCTTTCAAAGACCCTTATAAAAACTTCACCTATTATTTTACGTTTCTCTTCAGGATCTTCTACACCTTCAAGCTCCTTTAAAAATTCTTCTTTAGCATCAATGCAGTCAAAATTCAACCGTTTTTCAAATGTTTTCTGCACATATTCAGCTTCCCCTTCACGGAGAAGTCCATGATCAACAAATATAGCTATAAGATTATCCCCAATAGCTTCAGAAGTAAGAACTGATGCGACAGAGCTATCAACTCCGCCAGATAAAGCAATAACTGCTTTTTCATCCCCTATTTGTTTTTTAATATTTTCGATTGACTCTTTTATAAAATCAGATGGGTTAAGCATTCTATTTTCACCTAAAAAATTGTATTTTCTTGAACTTTAAATTATTTTTAATATATTTTTAATAAATATGGCAATAAAATATACTCTCAAATTCAAATATCAATTTTAATATTTATAATCTTTTAGTATTCAAAAATTAGGTCTACTTAATCATTCGATCATTTTTTTATAAATTAAAAAACAGAATTAAAATATATGTCGATGATAAGTAAATTCAGAGATATAAACCCTCATACTGCTTTTCTTATCATAGGATTGATTTATGGGATTGGTTTTCTTTTTGCCACCCCTGCATTTCAGGTTCCCGACGAATATGAACATTTTTACCGGGCGATATATGTAAGTGAAGGCCATATAGTTCCTGAGAAATTGGGAGATAAATCAGGAGTATATGTACCTGAAAGTGTTCGAATAACATCTCTAATTGTTTCTGATGAATGGTATTCTTTTATTGAGAATAGGGATAAGATGAACTTAACATCTCTTTTTTATGTTCCATTTAAGAGTAAATACCTGGTTTTTGAAGACATATCACGGATAGCTGTGGTTACATATTCACCTGTCCCTTATATAGTGTCTGGATTTGCCATTAGCCTTGGAAAACTGTTTAATTTATCTCCAATATTCTTAATGTATTTAGGGAGGTTAGCAAACTTACTAGCATGGGTTTTATTAACATACTATGCTATAAAAATCACTCCTGTCCATAAATGGGTTTTCTTTATGATTTCATTTATTCCAGTAACGTTATTTGAGGTCGCTTCTCTTTCAGCAGATAGTTTTATGCTTGGTTTATCTTTTTTAGTTATTGCAGTTTTTTTTAATATTGCACTGGACGATTATAAAAAGAAAATCAATTTAAAGGATATATACATCTTATTTATAATTTTACTGCTTTTAGCATTATCTAAACAGGTTTATTTTATTTTATTGTTCCTGGTATTTCTTATTCCTTTAGAAAAATTTGGTAGCAGGAAAAAAATGATTATTGTAAGCGCATTTTTATTTTCATCTATATTATTGATTACTGGATTATGGAGTTTTCTTGTTAAAGACCTTTATGTCCCTATAGTGCCCCAGATATCCGTTTTAGGTCAGATTTTATATATTTTAGGCGATCCTTTTAGATTTCCTTTTGTTGTATTAAACACATTTCTGCAGCTTGGTCTTTCTTATCAGATTTTGTTTGTAGGTAACTTTGTGCTGGATATTCCCCTCCCGGTTTGGTGGATAGGTATATATCTCTTTACCATACTTCCTGTATCGTTATTAGATAAATGCGATGTCGAAGTAAGATTTAAACATAAATTGATATCTTTTATTATTTTTATTATGACTTCCATACTTTTATGCGCTTTTGTATATTTTTCATGGACTCCTGTAGGGCAGAATACTATTGATGGTATTCAGGGTAGATATTTTATCCCGGTACTGCCCCTGCTGTTTATTTTATTTTATAAATGGAGCTATTTGAAAGACTTTGACAAAAAAATCCCCTCAATTGTTAGAAATAATTTAAATTTAATAATCACGGGCTATGTCTTTATTTATCTGTCAATCACCCTCTTAATTTTCATAATAAGATACCATATTTAATAATTGTAAAAAATTTATTTATTAAGTACCAATCATATGGAGAAATCATATAAAATATTAATAGACATATTCTATAAATATTAAACCCCCACTATATCCTTAAAAAGAGATAAACAATGAATAAATATCTTAAGGTTACAAAATAATGAAATATTTATTATATTTTTATTATATTCATATAATAAGTCAAAACTACAAAAATATACAATTAATGGTCTTCAAAGTAAGTATTATTAATAACTTTTTGACTATTTATTTCATATAAAATGGTTTACTTCTATTGATCATAAAATAGATTATTATAAAATTTTACTTAATGTTCAGTGATTAATTTATTAATTAAAAAGTCTTATATTACATAAGCTAATATAAAGTAAAAAAAGTTATAATTCAATCTATTAAAGAGTTTATGCTTAAATTATGATTCTAAAATCATTAATTGTCAAATAAACATTTTTCTCATCAATCGAAAAAACTTATACACAACAGACCCCATATTATGATAAATAATAATTTTTTTATTACTGGTGAACATATGTCCAACGAAAAAACCATAGATAAATTGATAAAAAATCAAACTGATAAGACCCACATCCAGTTTTTTCGCTATATTTTTGTTGGAGGAGCAGCATTTGTAGTTGATTTTGTGTCACTATATGCATTTACAGACATATTTGGCGTATATTACCTTATTTCTGCTGCATTGGCCTTCATAATAGGTTTAATGGCAAATTATGCATTAAGTGTCACCTGGGTATTCAATAGCCGTACATTAAATAATATGTGGTCTGAATTTACGGTTTTTGCCATAATTGGAGTGGTAGGATTAGGTTTAAATGAAATATTTATCTGGTTATTTACTGATTATGTAGACATGTATTATCTTCTTTCAAAAATCATTGCTGCTGCATTAATCTTATTCTGGAATTTCTCTGCAAGAAAAATTACTTTATTTAGATAAAAATACAATTAATTCAACTAATTTATAATTAATTCATCAGGAAGATCATATGAGTCAAAAAAAAGCAATTATTATTGGTGCAGGACCAGCAGGATTAACCGCTGCCTATGAATTACTTGATAAAACTGATATTAAACCAGTTATTTATGAAATGAGCGGACATATTGGAGGGATTTCGAAAACTGTAAATTATAAAGGCAATAGGATTGATATTGGTGGACACAGGTTTTTTTCTAAATCAGATAGAGTTATGAAATGGTGGCAGAATATCCTGCCACTACAGGGAGCACCAGCAAAAGATGATATCTTACTTGGAAGAAAAATTCCAATTTCTAAAGAATATCTTAAAAGAGAAATAGGCAATAATAAACCAGTTAAAATTAAAGCTCCTGATCCTGAAAAAGAAGACAAAGTAATGCTGAATCGTGGTCGTCTCTCAAGAATATTCTTCCTTAGAAGTTTCTTCGATTATCCTGTTTCACTTAATTTTAACACTTTTTCTAATCTTGGAATGTTGCGAACTGCCAAGATAGGTTTAAGTTATATTAAAACATCCATATCTCCTATTAAAAAGGAAAAATCACTTGAAGACTTTTTTATCAACCGGTTCGGGAAGGAACTTTATTTAACCTTCTTTAAAGATTACACAGAAAAAGTTTGGGGAATTGATTGCTGTGAAATAAATTCTGATTGGGGTGCTCAGAGAATAAAAGGTTTATCCATAACCAAAGCTGTTGTCCATGCAGTTAAAAGTAAATTCTCGAATGATTCATCTATAGAACAAAAAAAGGTTGAAACCAGTCTAATTGAACAATTTATGTATCCTAAATTTGGTCCCGGACAAATGTGGGAAGAAGTTGCTAGGATCATCACTGAAAATGGTGGGGAAATACATTTCAAGAAGGAAGTTGTTGGAATCAAACATAATGGAGAAAATTTAAAGCAGATCAAAGTAAAAGATCATTCAAGTGGAGAAATCAAAACTGTAGAAGGTGATTATTTTTTCTCAACAATGCCTGTAAAAGATCTGATCAATTCCATGAACGATGTTCCTGACGGTATTAAAGAGATTGCAAATGGATTAATGTACCGTGACTTTATTACTGTAGGATTGCTCTTAAATGAACTTAAAATAAAAAATGAAACAAAACAGAAAACCATTAATAATATAGTCCCTGATAACTGGATCTACATACAGGAAAGAGATGTTAAACTGGGTAGACTTCAAATATTTAATAATTGGAGCCCATATCTTGTAAATGATGATAGTAAATCATGGATAGGCCTTGAATACTTCTGTAATGAAGGTGATGAATTATGGAATATGACTGATGATGATTTTGCAAGTTTTGCAATAGAAGAACTTGAAAAAATTGATATTATCGATAAAGACGATGTATTAGACAACGTGGTTATCAGAGTCCCCAAGACATATCCAGCTTATTTCGGAGCTTATGAGAATTTTGATGAAATTAAGAATTATACTGACGCATTTAAAAACCTATTTTTAATAGGAAGAAATGGGATGCACCGATATAATAATATGGACCATTCAATGCTTACTGCAATGACTGCAGTTGAAAATATTATTAATAATGTAAATTCCAAAGATAATCTTTGGCTTATAAACGCTGAAGAAGAATATCACGAAGAAAAATAAATTAATCAGTGATCACATGAAATTTAAACTAATTTGTATTTTCCTATTATTTTTAATCACATTTTTTGTATTTCAATATACCCTCGAATTAAGAGAACCTTGGAGAGTAGATGGACTCAGTAATGAAGATCATCAATGGCTTACAGCAAGTACAGTAAAATACAGTAAAAATTGGTACATAGAAGATCCTATAAGCCTTAAATTTGCCATGCTGGATAATCCAAAATCTATAGAATTCAACACATTATCCAGCAGGAAACCATACACATCATATCCCCCAGGAACAATTATTCCCATATATATAATCAGTGAAATAAAAGGTTCTGAACCTACACCTTTGCTAGTAATGGATTACAACCTATTAAATCATTTTTTAATAGCATTTTTACTGTCTCTAATAGTATTTTTCACTTTTTTAAGGCTTAAATTAGATTTAATCAGCGCATTCATATTTTCTACCATTCCAATATTGCTGGAGTTACTATTACCTGGTCCTCTTTATTGGCATCAAAATGTATTTTTCGCAGATCAGGCTGTCATTTTACCATTTGTGAGTTTTATATTTCTTGAAATAATTATATCAAGTTATACAAAAAGTAAGGAAATTTTAACTGCTTTAAGTATTTTTCAGTCCATAATAATGTTTTATGGAATTTTAACAGATTGGTTTTTCATTTTTATAGCATTTGTAGTGTACTTAAAACGTATCTTTAATAGAGAAATGATTGATGAAATAAATATCTATAGTTTTTTAAAAGAAAGCTTAAAATACTGGCTTCCTGCTATTCTATCACTATCTTTATTTATTATGCAATTGTTATATTTAGGAACTATAAATCAAACAATAGATAAGGGTTTACTTAGGACTGGCGGCTCACGTATAACTGATTTCGTCAGTAAACTGCAAAGCCATCTTTTCAATGATTATGGGGCAATGCTCACCGGCATTCTTCTTATTTCCCTAATAATATGTAGCATAATAGCTCTTTTCATGATATTAAGATATCTTAGAAATAAAAAAATATATGAAGACATCAATAATACTTTGTATATAATTGGAATATTGGCCATACCCTGTTTTTTGCAAATATTAACATTTAAAGATCACACTTTTTTCCATGAATTTTCAGTACTTAAATTTTCTGTTCTTTATGCGACAATTCCCTTTGTTTTTACTCCACTTTTACTGTATTTAGTTTTTAAACATTCTAAATTCATTAATAATAATCTAAAAGGACGTAAAATAAGTGGTTTGTTAATTCTATCTTTATTATGTTTAACTATGGTTAGTGGTTTAGTAGTTTATGAAAATCCTGATAAAACAAACCTTTTTCCAGATGTAAATGATAATATTAAACTTTTAGGGAATTCTATTAATAAGAATGTAGGTTATAATGACATAGTATTTTCTCCAGACTTTGAAGTACGCATGAATCCGCCCCAAATTATTTCATATTCAATGAAAAGAGTTTATAAAGTAAATTCAACCGATGAAATAAAAGAGAAAATAAAAAACATTGAAGGCGATTATAGAGTGGTTATTTTATTTTTAAATAAAACCAGAAATTGGGAAATTCTTGATAATGCAACTTTAATAAAGGACAATAATTATTATTACTACATAATCAGTCCAAAGAGCTTAAAATAGATTTTATATATTCTATGCTCCTTGTAGTTGAAAATATATAACCATTTTAAGGATATTTATGATTTATTTAAGCCATTTTATTTATTCAAATTTTTGAATACGTTTTACACACTCCATAGAAGTTTTCAAATACTTTAGGGCCATTTTCTGTATGGTAGACCTCTGGATGGAATTGTATACCGTAAATTGGCTTATTTTCATGTTTCATGGCTTCAATATCACAAATTTCAGAGTTTGCCAGTATTTTAAAGTTTTCTGGGAGTTTTCTGACTTCATCTTTATGTGAAGCCCAAACTTTCATCCTGTTTCCAAGCCCTTTGAAAATATCGTTCTCATCTATTATGTTTAAATCTATTTTTGCATAGCTTTCAATCCCCGCTGCACCAGTTTCGCCACCATAAGCCTCTGCAATTATTTGATGGCCAAGGCAGATGCCCAGAATAGGATAATCTAATTCAGTTACATATTTAAAGCAGTTTCCAGCCCTTTCAATAGAAGGACCGCCCCCAAGAACCAAGCCCATAGGTTCTTTTTCATTTATTTTTTCAATAGATGTTGAATTAGGTATTATCTCTGAAGGAATTTTTAAATAGTGTAGGGTTCTGTGAATTCGGTGATTGTACTGCCCATAATTGTTTACAACAAGTATTTTCATAATATATCCTCTGATTAATCTTTTTTTGATAATTTACGTTATTATTAACAGAAATGTATAAATATATTAAATTATAATTTTTATATATGGAACTTAAAGATATTGTATATATAATAATAGCTATTATACTAGCAGTGATTCTATTTAATATAATCTGGTGGTTACTACCAATAATCATTGTACTTGTCATAGCCTATGTTATATACATATATTTAAAGAATAGGGACACATACTAAAATATTTTTTTAAATTTTTAGACTTTAATTATTTTTAAATAATTTATAAACCCACTGATAGATACTACAGGTGAAATAATGCAAGATCTCACTTCTCTTGGAATGGAAAATGGATTACTGTACGAAACTATTATAACCACCAATAATGATGTAGGTGAGCCCAATGCTGCACCCATAGGGGTTATTTGTAAAAATAAAATGGAAATTGTATTATACTTGTATGAAGGGACCCATACACTTCAAAATATAAAATTAAACTCACATTTTGTGGTTAATATCACAAAAAATCCTCTCATTTTTGTTGATAGCACTATAGGAGATTTATCTTCACATTACTTTGAAAAATATAATGATAGTTATTATATTAAAAGCGCTGATTCCTTTTTTACTGCAACTGTAAAAAGCATTAAAGAAGTGGAAAAAAAAGATAAAATAGGTAAATCACGGTTATATATTATAAAAGCTGATGTAAAGGATGTAATTATTAAAGAAAAGAATTTCGAACCATTAAACAGGGCTATTTTTGCCATAATAGAATCTCTAGTATATATTTCAAGGATAGAACTGGTAGATGAAACCACTGCACAGTTTTATTCTGATAGGATTAAGGAAATGTCCAGACTTGTAAATCGTGTTGGAGGAACAGACCATAAAGAATCTATGAATCGAATTTTAAAGTATTTAGAAAATAGATAAGTTATTATTTATGGTTTAAAATCCCTGAATGTAATTTTAAATGTGGTACCGTTATTAATTTCAAGTTCAATAATGCCGTCAAGCTGCCTTACCAAAGTATTAACCAGCTGTAGTCCAGGAGTTTCGGCATATATGTAATTTAATTCTTCTGAAAGACCAATACCATCGTCACTAACTGTTAATTCAAAATTATCATGATTTAAAGAGAGTGTGACATTTATTTCTCCATGAACTTTATTTTTAAATGCATGTTTCAATGAGTTTGAAATCAGCTCATTTAAGATTAAACCCGATGGAATCGCTGTGTCAATATCAAGTAAGATTCCATTTATTCCAATATTCACTTTAATAAGATCTGGATCAATTGCATAAGATTTAAAGAGATATTTGACCAGTTCATCTGTATATCTGGCAAAATCAATAACTGCAAAATCTTCAGATTTTGAGAGTGTTTCATGGATCAGTGCTATTGCTTTTACGCGATTCTGGCTTTCCTGATATATTTCAATTGGTTCTTTGTCAGTAAGCGTATATTCCATCCCGATTAAATTTGAAACAGTAATTAAATTATTTTCGACGCGGTGGTGGATTTCTTCAAGAAGTATCTTTTTCTCATTAAGTGATGCTCTAATTTCTTCTTCAGCCTTTTTACGTGCCTTTATTTCTCTTTTTAGTTTCTCATTTGATTTTTGGAGCTCGTTTGTACGTTCTTTAACCAGTTCCTCTAGATGTTCCTGATATTTTTTCAGTTCAATCTCAATCTGCTTACGTTCAATTGCATAGGATATAGAACGTGTGAGAAGATCACTATCTACCTTTCCTTTAGTTAAATAATCCTGTGCATCTTCCTTGACTGCTTCAACCGCAGTATATTCATCATCAAATGCTGTTAATATTATTATAGGGACATTTGGTGCTTTTTCATTTGCTTTCTGAAATGTATCAAGTCCCTGACTATCCGGCAAGTTTAAATCAAGTAATAATACGTCTATTTCATTTTCTTCAAGATATTTAAGCCCTTCATCAAGATAATGGGCATCATATAATTTAAAAGTAGTATTCAATGATTCTTTTAACATTTCTTTTATTAGTACTATATCTGCAAGATTGTCTTCAATTAAAAGAACCTTAATAATTTTACCATCCATTCTATCATCCATATACACTTATTTTATAATAGAAAGTTATTTAATAGTATTAATTTACAATTATGACTACTTTTTGCGCTTTTATTATTATATAAAATTTTATTTAGTTTTTATTTAAAAATTTAACCTATTTTAGCCCATTTATAAATGAAAATACTTATTTTTATTCAATCAATCATTAAGTTGATTAATTACTTAAAATAATGGATTTAAAACAAAATAGAAAAATATTTATTTAATAAGATGGACACTTTGTAATATTTTTTTGAATTTAAAGTAATTGGAGAATAACAATCCCAATTTATAAGTTATTACTTCTATAAAATTCCTTTCGCCTTGCTTCTAATAAATAAGGTTCTCTGTTAATAATCTCTGATGCAACCAATATTTTACCGCCAGATTCCTCTTTCACCGATTTTATAAAATCAAAACATCTGAGATCCCTTAAAAGATGATGATCCACAACGACTTCCGGTATTTTATTTGATATTTCAATCAGATTTTTTCTTGCATTCTCTATTTGAGCTTTTTCAATGGCAAACCCCTGAAGATAAATAGGTGGGCCACTTAATATCAAAATATCTGGCTTTTCATCAAGAATGGCCTGTTTAGCTTCTTCTGAAATAGGTCCCTGAACATCAGAGGCGTGCATCAAGCTCTTTCCATCCCATTTGATGGTTAGAGTTACTACATAGCCCAATTTGCTTCCTTCCCCACCATGTGAGAGCGGATTTGAAAATTTAAGCATCGTATCTCCTATTTCAAACGAATTACCATCAGCATAAGACACTTCACAGTTTAAATTTTCTAAATTCTTTAAGAAGTCACTAGCTCGTTTCTGCTGACTTTTATTAACTTGAGAAGTGGGATGTTTTATAAACAGTTTTTTATCTTGATATAGCTTTTCTGCAGCCTTAGGAGATGAATCAAGAAACTTTCCAAGCTCAAATGGAGTATAATGATCATGATGATAATGACTGATGGTAATAATATCTGCAATTTCTCCATATTCCATTATTCTATTTCTTGTTTGATATAGTGCATCAAATTCGTTTTTCCATGGCGGATAGCCAAATCTTTTAGGGGCAATAGATGTTCCAGGGTCAATTAGGATTTTTTGATCAGTTTCGACGTATGTGGACATGGATCTTACGCCCATACTTTCAAAAGCAAGAGGTATTATTTTCATTTTGTCACCATAATCTAAAATATAATCATTATTTCATTACATCAACAAATTCAAACTTTTCAACGTCAAATAATCCCATATCACTGATTTTGAGCTTTGGAACCACCAGAAGAGCCATGAATGACATGGTCATGAAAGGTGAATCGAGTTTACATCCCATTTCCTTTAAGACATCATGTAATTTTTTAAGTTTGTTTGCAACTTCTTCAGCAGTTCCTGTACTCATAAGCCCTCCTATTGGTAGATTCAATGAATAATATTTGCCTTTTGATACTGCAACAAGCCCTCCTTTGTTTTGAACAAGTTTATTAACAGCGTCTGCCATATCCTCACTATTTGTTCCAGCTACAATTATGTTATGGGAATCATGAGCAACACTTGAAGCTATTGATCCTTCTTGAAGCCCAAAGCCGTTAATAAATGCATTAGTCATTCTATTATAACCATATCTTTCAAGAACAGCTATTTTTAGAATATCGTTTTCTATGTCTGGCTCTATATTACCATTTACAACTGGTAATATTGCTTCAGATTCTTCTGTAAGTAGCTGTCCTTCTATAGTCCTTATTACTCTTACTATTTCTTCTTTTTTGCCCGATGTGATTTCAAAATCTTCTGGTTTTTTATAATTCAATTTAAATGTGCTTTGAAGTTTTAATGGTTCAATTGAAAATAGAGGTTTACCATTGCTTGCCACTCTACTTCCACCAATGAAAACTTCTTTTACATTGAAATTTTTAAGATCATCAACAACAACTATGTCTGCAGCTTTTCCCGGAGCAATTAACCCTCTATTCAAATTATAATGAGTTGCTGGATTAAGGGTTACCATTTTAATTGCTTCAATTTCATCTAAACCTAACTCAACTGCTTCTTTTAGCATTAAATTAACATGTCCCTTCAGGAGATCTTCTGGATGTTTATCATCTGAAATGATGAAATCTCCACCAGCATCAATTAGGTTCTCTAAGTTCCTGGCAGATGAACCCTGCCTGAGCATTACCTTCATTCCAAGCTTTCTTTTCTCTTTTACTTCCTCAGGAATTGTGCATTCATGATCAGTTGATATTCCAACTCTTATATATTTACAAAGGTCTTTTCCGCTTAAAAGGGGTGCATGGCCATCAACTGGCTTTTTATGTTTTCTGGCTGCTTCAATTTTAGCCATGACTTCTGGATCATCACCTAAAACTCCTGGAAAATTCATCATTTCCCCCAAAGCAACTATTTCATCCATATCAAGCAGCATATCTATTTCTTTTGCACTGATTACTGCTCCTGAAGTTTCAAAAGGTGTTGCAGGAACACAAGAGGGGGCTGTGAAAAAAACATTCAATGGAACACTGACGGCATCTTTAATCATGTATTCTATTCCGCGGGTTCCCACAACATTTGCAATTTCATGGGGATCAGATACAACAGAAGTTGTTCCGTGAGGCACAACAGTTTCAGCAAATCTTGAAGGAGTAATCATTGAACTTTCGATATGTATATGTGCATCTATAAATCCCGGTAAAATATACTGGTTGAATTTACCTTCAACTGGCTTCACGCATTCTATCACATTGTTCTTAATTATTATTTCTGCTGGATAGATCTCTCCAGTAAATACATCAACTAAATTGCCTCTGATCATGATAATTACCCCATTTTTGAATGAATAAATTAGTTATAATCTCAGCATCTTATATTTTCTCCGCATATAACCCAAAGCAACTGGATAAATCAATCTGTAAATAAAATTAGAATTATGGAAATAATTGAGAAATTTTAAAGGATCCTTTGCCCCATGAATCCTGTTTACTATGAATGAATAATCCATAAAGTCCAATCTCTCCCATAAATAACGGTTAACAAGACTTACCTTTAATTTTTCCCTGAAATTCTCCTCTGCAGTTTTTTTATAATCTTCTCCATTAATTATATCTCTTGCAGCAAGATATCCGGAAGTTACAGCATATTTTATTCCAAATCCCCAGAGAAAATCCTGTAATCCAGCAGCTTCACCAACATATAAACTTTTTCCCCTCTTAAAGACATTATTATTGGAAAAACAGCCTATACCTCCCATTTTTCCCACTTCTTTTAGGTTCAAATCAAATTTATTATTAAAAATCCTCTTTGTTTTTTCAAAATATGAATTTGCATTCCTGAAATCGCCGAATAGAACAGTGACCATGCAACCCTGCCCATCAGCAATTAAAAGATACGAATAACCATTCCTTGCAGAAGTATAATTAACAAGCCCCACTGCAAGGTTTTCATGAGAAGTTTCAAAAGTAATCCCCTTTGCCACAGCGCAAATTTCACTTTTTATTGGCCCCGTTGCAACGATATCTGCTTCATTTTCAGGAATTGTTTCCCTAAAGCTAATATTTACCCCTAAATCCATAGCCTGATTTTTTAATGCTTCATCTAAAGTTCCCTCTTTTGATCCTCTCTTTACAAGATAAAATGCAGGTCGGTTACATTTAAAATCCCATATTTTGGATCCATTGGAAATTTTAAGCTCTAAAAAAGAATTATAATTAAAATTAGCATCAATATTCATACTTTTAAATAATTCAAGCGTATCTTTCCTATCAGACCAATTTTCAAGTCCTTGAAAGTCTCTGTGAAATCTTGAACCTACATCAGCATTCTTTTCAAAAATATCTACATTATAACCTGCTTTGGCAAGATTTATGGCTGCAGATAGACCTGCTGGACCTGCACCTAAAATTTTAACTTTATCCATATGATAATAATATTATTATTACAAATTAATAAATTTTAGCTAAATGTTAAAAAGAAGATTTAAAAACTGTATTTGTATCAAAGATTATGTAAAAATAAATTTAAAAACAAAAAGAATTGAAATATGGATATTCAATCATTGATGCATTCCAATCCTTCAAGATTTTCGTACAGAATTGGTAAAAACGCCCCAACATCAGTTACTATACTTACAACCTGTGCGCTTCCCCTATCAGCAAGTTTAGTGACTGTTGCAGGGTTTATATCAACACATATGCTCTTTACATATGATGGGAGTATATTACCTGTTGCTATTGAGTGAAGCATGGTTGCAATCATAATTACCATGTCAACGTTCTGTGCATATTTTCTCATTTCATCTTGTGCTTCTATTACATCGGTTATAACATCTGGAAGAGGTCCATCGTCCCTTATTGAACCTGCAAGCACAAATGGTACGTCATTTTTTACGCATTCATACATTATTCCGCTTGTTAGTATTCCTTTTTCAACCGCTTCTTTTATAGATCCAGCCTTGTTAATTTCGTTAATCGCATAAATATGATGTCTGTGTCCCCTAACAACGGCTTCTCCGTGTTTTGTGCATACGCCAAGAGATGTTCCATAGAGGGCATTTTCAATATCGTGGGTTGCAAGGGCATTTCCAGCAAATAAAATGTCAATTATTCCTTCCCTTATCATTCTGGCCAGGATTGGTGCTGATCCTGTGTGAATAATTGCAGGTCCAGCCACTATGGCAATTTTACCACCTTTTTCTTTAATTTCTCTGATTTCTGATGCTATTTTTTCTATTATGGATCTTACTGGTTTTTCTGATGAGGCCTCACTGGACATGAACTCAAAAACACCTTTTTTGCCCCTTGGTCTTTCTGGAGGTATAACTTTAATTCCCTCTCTCCCAACAACAACCAGATCTCCCTTCTTTATTTTCCCTATTGGTCTGCACAGTGCTCTTTTACTGTCTAAATCCATTATTATCATGCAGTCCATTTCTATATCTTCAACATCTATCCATTCTCCATCATATCTAACATATGTAGGATGGTTCGTGGTTGAATAAAAGTCTTCAGGAAGTGTTTTATCTTTCTGGGATTCCTGGAGTTCTACTTCCTTAATTTCAACAATAACAGCACCGATTTCACTCAGTTCATCAAGTATTTCGCCTAAATGAGCGGTGTCTTTTCCTATAACTTTGATATGGGCATGGCTAATGTCCTTTTTATGTTTTCCTACATGGAAATTCAGAATTTCAAAATCTCCACCCATGTCCATTATAAGATCAAGGGTTTTTGGAAGAATTAAAGAGTCAATTATATGTCCTGAAAGTTTAATTTCTCTTGTATTCATTATAACATCTCCTGACAAATGTACTGAACAATTAAAATATTTAAATTTAAATAAACTTTAATCATTTTGCTTTAGAACCCTGAATTTAATAGGATTTTATAGATTTCCTTAATAAAAGGATTTTAAATTATTTTTATTCAATTTTGATATGACTATTTATTAATTGATCATGATATATAAATTTTAAAATATAAATAAAATCAAAAAACAATTATTCATTTTATTGTGTGCATAAAAAGTCATGGATAGTTTTAGCACCGTTAACTGAAGTTATATCACCAATTTCAGTTGATGAAATTTCCACTAAATCAAATCCAACTACATTTTTCCCATTTAGACAATAAATCAGGCTTTCAAGCTGGAAAGGATTCAATCCACATGTAGATGGAGTGCAAACACTTGGAGCATAAGCCGGATCCAACACATCCATATCTACACTTACATATAAAGGCCCTTCAATGCTTTTAATTGCATTTTCAACCTTCTTTATGTCCTCATTAACCTCATGGGACATAAAATAATTTATATCATTTTCCTCTGCAAATTTTAATTCTTCTTTTGAACATGAACGTACACCAATCTGGACTATTTTTTCAGGGTTTAAATCAAATATTCTGCGCATTGCAGTTGCATGGGAATATTTTTCTCCCATATATTCATCTCTTAAATCCATATGGGCATCAAAATGAATAACGGTGATATCTTCAGCATCTATAACTTTTAAAACAGCGCAACTTATTGTATGTTCGCCGCCGATAGCTACTGGTGTAATGTTTTTATCTAAAAGTTCAGATACTGTTGTACCTATCATTTTACAGGTTTTATCGAAATTACCCTGAATAACTTCAATATCTCCAAAATCAAAAAGAGAAACATCTAATGTTTTATTTAAAGCCATATTATATCTTTCAAAATTATAAGAAGCTTCGCGAACAGCCTTTGGACCAAACCTTGCACCTGTTTTATAAGTAGAAGTGCTATCAAAGGGCACTCCAATTATACCAAAATTTTTGGATCCTTTATCCAGATTCACCAGATCATCATCTTCCCCCCTCTTTGAAAACGCAAACTGCAGGGGATTCTGTGTATAAAAAAGCATTTTATCAACTATTGCTTAAATGCTCCTAAAATAAAATTTATTTAAAAAAATAAGTAATTGCAGTAATTGCAATTCAATTATTTGACTCTCATGATTTTTTGTTTACCCATCGCTTCGATGTAGTCAACTTCTGCGCCCTCAACAATCTGATCTTTCAGATCTTCAGGGATGGGTAATTCAAATGTTTCATAAGATTCAAGATCCATAAGTTGAACGTCTTTTCCCATTAAAGCAAGAACCTGTCCTACTCTCTTATCAATTATTGGAACATCACATTTTGCATCAACAGGTTTAACAAGGCTACGTTTTTGACCATCGAATATTCCAATAGCTTCAACTCTAGCTTTAGCAGCGCCGTGTTTTCCTGGGGATGATGTCTGGATACTTGAAATTTTTGATGCTTCACCATCTAATATGACATATTTACCAACTTTTAAGGTTTTTACCTCTACAACCTTCTTTGACATAATATTTACCTCCAAATTAACAGTATTAAAGAACTTATATAAGTTTAAAAATATATTAAACATAAACATTATTATTTATTAATTCAGCTCTTTAATCTTAGAACCTAAAAATATTTTTAGTTATTTATGATTATAAACGTTTTATAGGTGACCCCAAAACTCATAAAGTTAAGTTATCTACTATGATAAACGATCAAATAATCTTATAAAATAGCTTTATCTTTTTCAATATTTAAATATTAAGTGATAAGTCATGAAAATAGCAATAACATCAGGAAAAGCAGAAGGTCCCAGTAAACTCAATGCATTCGACAATGCTTTATTAGATGCAGGAATAGGGGACGTAAATCTAATTAAAGTAAGTAGTATAATTCCAGCAGATTCAAAATTCGTAGAACTTCCACAGCTTAAACCCGGAGACATGATTAATTGTGTTTTAGCTCATGCAACATCTGACAAGGAGGGAGACATTATTACTGCTGTAATAGCTGTTGCAACATCCGATGATTTTGGATGTGTGGTAGAACATTCAGATGTAAATAAAGATCCAGAGGAAGTAAGAGAAAATGCCGTATTTATGGTAAAAGAAATGATGAAAATAAGGGAAATGGAAATAAAAGAGATAATAGTAGAAGAAATAAACCATACAGTACAAAAAGAAGGATCTGTGGTCGCTGCTATTGTTTACCTGGAGTAAAAATATGAAAAAAGAAGATATGGAATTTTGGAGAGATATTTCATACAAAATAATTCAAGAAGTTGAAAAATCCATTTCTCCACTTGTTGGCAGTAAAAAGGCAGGTAAAGTAGTTAAAATGGGTGCTGATGGTACTCCTACTAAACTGATTGATGAAGTAGCAGAAGAAAAAGTTATTGAAGTATTAGAAAACACCAGAAAAGCTGTAAAACTTATAAGCGAAGAAATAGGTGAACTTAAAATAGGTAATGGCTCATCTGAAGCTATTTTTATAGTTGATCCATTGGATGGCACTGCAAATGCGATAAAAAATATTCCTGCTTATGGAATATCGATTGCAATAGCCACCCCTTCTGATTCTATTATAGATGATATTAAAATGGGTTTTGTAAAAAATATTGCAACAGGAGACCTTTATGAGGCTTTTAAAGGACATGGATCCTATATTAACGGGAAAAGTTCAATTCCTTCAAAACAAAAAGAAATCACCCTTTCATCAATAGGGACCTATATACGCGGAGTAAAAATGGAGAAAATGGATAAAATCTGCAATACCGTAAAAAGAATCAGGTTACTGGGATCTATTGCTATAGAATTAAGTTATGTTGCAGATGGAACCTATGATGCTTTTCTTGATATTAGAGGAAACATAAGAATAATAGACATGGCCGCTGCAAAACTGATTATAGAAGAAGCAGGGGGAATTATTACTGATGAAAAAGGAGAAATTCTGAACAACCCATTAAATGTAAAGGAAAGGACTTCTGTAATCGCAGCATGTAATTTAAATATTCATAAAAACATAGTTAATATGATGGGGGTCTGATGATGCGTATAGGTATTGTAACACGTCATGATATCCACAGAGGTGTAGAACTCGCCGAAGAAATTGTTGAATTTTTAATCAAGAGAAATATAGATGTTTTTTTAGATCCTCTGATTGTCAGCGAACTTCGTAGATTCCATAACTTAAGCTGCGATATTGATGAAATGGATGTTGATATCATAATTACTATTGGAGGCGATGGCACAATATTAAGAACTCAGAGCCTTATTACTGGTAAGAAAATACCTATATTCGGTATAAACATGGGTACAGTTGGTTTCCTCACAGAAATTAGTCCTGAAGAGACCTTTCATGCGCTTAAAGAAGTTTTAGATGGTAATTATTTTATAGAGGAACGTACACGACTTGAAGTATGGCATAATCGTAAATTAGCGCCTGCATTAAATGAAGTAGTTCTTATGACCAGAAAACCTGCAAAAATGCTTCATCTCGAAATAAAGGTTGATGAAGAACATGTAGAGGAATTACGTGCTGATGGGCTGATAATAGCAACCCCCAGCGGCTCAACAGCTTATGCAATGTCCGCAGGTGGCCCAATAGTTGATCCACGTGTAGATGCATTTATAATTGTCCCCATATGTCCATTTAAACTTGGGTCACGCCCTACAGTAGTTTCTGGAAGTAGTGTAATTCAGGTGAAACTTTTAAGGGAAGGTAAAAAGGCTAAAGCCGTGATAGATGGCCAGTATGAGGAAGAAATTAATTATATGGAGGAAGTGATATTTTCTAAATCAAAGGAAAATGCTTATTTTGTAAGATTAACCAAGGATTTCTATAAAAAAGTTAGAGAAAAACTCATTAAAGGTGGAATAGATGCTGTTTAGTTTAAATTCAATATAATTGCAATTTCAGCCGTAAATTAGTAATTTCTAAAGGATGGAAAATCAATGAATGTCTTGATTATTGATATGACACACGGTGGAACGCTTATCGCTTCAGAATTTTCAGATCAACCTGATTTCAATGTCTTTGCACTGGACAATTACAATACTCTATCTGAAGAAAAAAAGAAATCCTTAAAACAGAGAGGAATTAAATTCGTTGAAAAAGAATTTTTAGACAATATAAATATCAAAAATGATGTTAAAAACCTTTCAAATGATGATTTTTTAATAGTTGCCCCTATACACTGTAATATTAACTCTAAAATCCATTTAACCCACCATGAAGCTGTTAATTTTTTAATGAAAAACGGGATTAAAGTTCCAGTAATAGAAGTAACTGGTGTTAAAGGAAAAACCAGTGTTGTCTGGATGTTAAAAGAGATATTTATAGAAAATAATCCTTTAATTTTAAGCAGCTTAGGAATTGAAGTTACAAAAAACATGGAAAACCACATATTAGAACATGACATCAGTATAACCCCTGCAAATATAATAAATGCATGGAAACTTGGAAAAGATTTTAATCCACAAATCTGCATATTTGAAACTTCTCTTGGAGGAACAGGACTTGCAGATGTGGGCATAATTACCAATATAGCTGAAAATTATCCTGTAGCATCTGGTGAGAAAAATGCATGTCTTGCCAAAGCCCAGATGTTTAAAAGTAAAATTACAGCCTGTGATTTTGATTCTTTTAAAAATTATTATCCTAATATTGATGCAAAAGTGAATACATTTGGTTTAAACCATGAAGCGAATGTTTATGCATCTGATATCAAATTTAAACTGGATAAAACAATGTTTACAGCCAAAATAGAGAATCTTGAAACTTATGAAGGGGATTTATTAAATACTGAATTTGAAGTTGAAACGTTTGCTCCAGCCAAACACCATTTAAATAATGTACTTTGCGCAATATGTGCAGCTTTAATTCTCAATACTCCTATTAACCAAATCAAAAACGGTTTAAAAAATTTTAAAGGTATTAAAGGTCGGACATCCATCAGAAAATATAAAGGAAGTAAAATTATTGAAGAAATAAATCCGGGTCTTAATGTTACAGCAATTAAAAAATCAGTGGATATTATTAAGGATTTCAATGATTCAACCCTTATTTTTGGTGGTAAATATGGAATAACATGCGAAGAAATTGACGAAGATTCTACAGTAGAATTTCTGAATATGTTGAATAATGAGATCTCACTTATACTGGTTGATGAACTTGGTAAAAACATCAAAAATAAAATAAAACGAAAATATAAGTATATGAATAATTTTAATAATGCTATTGAAAAAGCAGTTGAAATGAATTCAAGAATGATTCTTTTAATATACAGGTCAAGATTTTCTGATCAAAGTAAAAGATAATTATATAAATTGCTCATTTCCTTTTGCATTTCATTTAGTTAATAAACAATCATAATTTATTTGTGGATTAATTAAACTGGAAATACAAAAATCTAAATAAAAATAAGAAATATTGTTAAATAGCGGAAATCTTTTTAAAGATCAATAAAGAATTATTGAATATAATTAGAAAAAAATTTAATTTTTAATGTTTAATGATTTTGGAGAGGATTCTTTGAAAGTGGGTACCAGAGGAAGCAATTTAGCTATGACACAGACAAAAAATATAATCAATCAGTTATCCAAAATAATAAATGAAGATATAACTATTGAAGTAATAAAAACAACAGGAGATAAAATCACTGATTCTCAACTTTATACCATTGATATAAAAGGTATATTCACCAAAGAACTGGATAAAGCAGTTTTGGAAGAAGAAGTTGATTTTGCAGTTCACAGCCTGAAAGACCTTCCAACAGAACTTTCCGGCGATCTCGAAATAGTGGCTGTTCCTAAAAGAGAATCTCCAAATGAAGTGCTTGTCTCCAATTATGACTGGGACGAGTTGGAAGAAGGAGCATCCATAGGAACAAGCAGCCTTCGAAGGGAAGCCTTCTGTAATTATCATAAAAAAAAACTGAATATAAAACCAATAAGAGGAAATATAGATACCAGAGTTAGAAAAGTAGAATATGGAGAATATGACGCCACAATAATGGCTGAAGCTGGCCTTAAAAGGCTTGGACTTTCAAATCATATAAAAAAAGTATTCCCACTTGAATATTTTACTCCCGCAGCAGGTCAGGGGGCACTTGCTGTAGTTGCAAGGAAAGATAGCAGCGTACGGACAGAGCTGGAGAAATTAACTCACTTTAATTCATTACAAGAGATAAAAGCTGAAAAAATTGTACTTGAAGAGCTTGGAGTGGGCTGTCAATGGCCTCTTGGAGTATCAGCAAGAGCAGATAATGGTAAAATGGATTTATTCAGTATTTTACTTACAAAGGAAGGTGAAATACTTTCTAAAGTTAAATTAAGTGGTTCAATAAATGATGCAGAAAGACTGGGTAAAGAAGCTGCAAAAAAAATGATGGAGGAATACGTGTGAACAAAGTAAATGTAGGTGTAATCGGCGTTGGAGCAATGGGCTACAACCATGCCAGAGTATATTCTAAAATTGAAAATGCTAATCTTATGGCTGTATCAGATCTTATGAAGACAAAGGTAGATGAAGTAGCTCAAGAATATAATGCTTCAAGCTTTGTAGATTATAATGATATCCTTAAAATGCCTGAAATAGATGCTGTCAGCGTATGTGTTCCAACAACCCATCATTTTAACGTTGTTATGGATGCAATTGAACATGGAAAACATGTATTGGTAGAAAAACCAATAGCATTTACTTTGAGGGAAGCAAAATCCATGGTAAAGGCAGCTAAGGACAATGGAGTTAAACTTGCAACTGGACATGTTGAAAGGTTTAATCCTGCAGTAGGGAAGGCTAAAGAACTTATAAAAAATGACGTTATTGGAGAAGTAGTATCTGCATCTGCAAAAAGAGTTGGCCCATTTCCACCAAGAATAAAAGACGTTGGTGTTACTATAGATCTTGCTATTCATGAAGTGGATATAATGTTCTATCTCTTTGATAGCCCTGTATCTCAAATATACGCCCATATGGGTAGTAGACTTGAAAAATGCGAATATGAAGACCATGCAGAGATAATGAGCACTTTTGAAAATGGTATAATAGGTATGCTTGAAGTTAACTGGCTTACTCCATATAAAAAGAGAAAACTTGAGATTACAGGAGTTGATGGAATAATATCAATAGATTATATAGACCAAACAGTTAATGTATATGGGAAATCAACTCAGAATGTAGATATAGACTACAAAGAGCCTTTAAGGGAAGAACTAAGCTCTTTCTTATCTGCGGTTAAAAATGATGAAGATCCTAAAATTACCGGTGAAGATGGAATATACGCACTGAAAGTTGTTACTGCTGCCATGAAATCTGCTAAAGAAAACACACCTGTCAAATTAGATGAATACTAAATTTGAAGCTGAAAAGATATCTAAAAAATTTTAAAAAAATTAAGATTAGAGAATAATTATAAGTTTAATGAACAATATAAATAAAATTTAGATTAAAACATTCATTAAATTTTAAAATAATTATTTATTTGAAATTAAATTGTCTTTAATTAAATTGGATGTGTTTTTATGAACGAAGAGCTTATAAAAAAGGCTTATGAATTAAGAAGCAGGGGTTTTACAACCGGTGAAATAGCAGATGAACTTAATGTGTCTAAAGACACTGCTAGATGGCTTATTTTACAAATGGGTAGTAAAAATATTGAATTTAAAGCTCAAAAAGCCCCGGTTGATTTTGCAATAGATTGGAAGAATTTGGGCAGCAGCTCTGCGCGAATGATGAATGTGTCTGCGGCCATGGCTGATTTAGCCCTTGAATATGGCAATGTTGAAGTTGTAGTAGGTATAACTGTAAGCGGAGTGCCATTTGCAACAATGATGGCTGAGATAATCGGTGCAGATATAACTGTATTCCACCCCATAAAACACAGAAAAGAAGAAGATGCAAAAGGTGCCATAAGCAGTAATTTTGCATCAGTTGAAGGCAAAAACGTTGTAATTGTAGATGACGTCATAACAAGTGGAAGAACAATCAAAGAGGCCATTGATGTTTTAAATGACCTTGGAGCAAATCCATTAGGTGTTGTAGTCCTTATAGATAAAAAAGGAATCTTTAAAATGGATAAAATTCCTGTAGAGTCATTGATTCGTGTTAGCAGGCTTGGATAAAGTCTAATTCTTATTTTATTATCTTATTTTATCTGATTTTTAATTTATTGATAATATTTTTATTTTATCACTACAATATTATTAACAATATTAAAATAATCCAATAGGAGTTTGTGCTATATTAAATTTGGAGAGTACAAAAACATTAGAAGTCAGCTTATACTAATTTTTTTCGTTGTTTTAATAGGTATGACTATTTATGAAGTTACAAAACAGTTGATTCTCCCAAATATAGGTATTTGGGAATCACATATTATCACTATTATTTTTACAACTATTTTAGCAACTATTGGAGCTTACTTTGTATTAAATGAAAGGGAGAACTTAATTAATAAATATTTTACCGAAAAAAATCGCTATAAAGAAGCTGAAAAAGAATATCGGACAATATTTGAAAACACAGGTACTGCAACTGTTATTATCGAAGAAGATACTACTATTTCCCTAGCAAATCATGAATTTGAAAAGATTTCAGGTTATGGTAAAAAAGAAATTGAAGATGTAATGAAATGGATTGATTTCATTGCTAAAGAAGATCTAGAAAAGATGTTGAAATATCATAGACAAAGAAGAGAAAAAGGTCAGATTCCTCCCAGAACCTATGAAGCTCATTTTATAGACAGATATGGAAATATGAAAAACGTTATTTTTACTGTTAGCTTAATTCCAGGAACTAAAAAAAGTGTGGCTTCCCTTTTAGATATTACTGAACGTAAAAGAATAGAAGAAGCTCTTAAAGAATCAGAAGAAAAGTTCCGTGAAGTTTTCAATAATGCTAATGATGCAATGTTTTTACATAAAATAAATAAAAATGGCTTACCTGGAACAATTATCGAAGTAAATGATATTGCATCAAAAAGACTGGGATATTCAAGGGAAGAACTTCTCAAAATGTCCCCAATGGATATTGATGCAATAGGAGAAAAAATGTGGCCTCCAGTCATGGATAAGTTATTTGAGATAGGAGATATCACTTTTGAAGGTCTTCATTTAGCTAAAGATGGGTTAAAAATTCCTGTTGAGATTAGTTCCCATATCTTTATTTTAAATAATGAAAGAGTTGTTTTGTCAATTGCCAGAGATATTACTGAACGTAAGATTGCTCAAGAAGAAATGGAAGAATTGCTATATACATTAGAACTTAGGGTAAAGGATCGTACAATAGAATTAGAAGAAGCTTATCAGTCACTTAGAGAAAGCGAACTAAAATTTAGAACATTAGCCGAAAATTCACCAGATATAATAACCCGGTGTGATAAAAACCTAAAAATAACCTATTTTAGCAAAGATTCGGAAGATCTGGGATTATCCAGGGATGATTTTATTGGTAAAAAAATTGAAGATTTAAAAATTGATGATGACTTAAAAGATTTATGGATTGAAAAAGTTCTTGATGCATTCAGTACATGTGAAAATCAAGAATTTGAATATAAGTTTTCTGGAACTAAAGGGGTAAGATATTCTCAAGCCATTATTACTCCAGAATATGACGATAAAGGAAAAATAGAAACATGTATTGGAATAATAAGAGATATTACAAAACGCAAACTGGTTGAAAATGCTTTGCGTGAGAGTGAGGAAAAGTTCAGAACACTTGCTGAAAATTCACCTGCAATCATATATCGCTTTGAATTAGTTCCAGAAAGATGTTTTTCTTATATAAATCCAGTTGTCACATCAATTACAGGCTATACTCCCGAAGAACATTACTCAGATCCTGATCTTGGTTTTAAATTAGTTTACGATGAAGATAAACATTTTTTAGATGAATTATCTAGAGGAATTTTTAAAAATCCTCTTGTCTTAAGATGGGTACGTAGAGATGGTGAAATTATATGGACAGAACAATATAATGCGCCAGTTTACAATGATAATGGCGAAATTGTAGCTATTCAAGGAATAACCTTCGATATAACTGAAAGAATAGAAATAGAAAAATCTTTAGAAAGAAGCGAAGCAAAATATAAGGAATTAGTTGAAAATGCAAATAGCAGCATTATCCGACTTGATAAAAACGGGTGCATAACTTTTTTTAATGAATTTGCAGAAAAATTTTTTGGCTTTTCTAAAGAAGAAATTTTAGGTAAAAATGTTATTGGTACTATAGTCCCTGAAACTGAATCTTCGGGTAGAGACCTTAAAAAACTTATAGATAGGATAATAGATAATCCTGAGGCATATTATTATGTTGAAAATGAAAATATGAAAAAAAATGGAGAAAGAGTTTGGGTTTCATGGACCAATAAAGGAATTTATAATGAAAATGGAGAGTTAGCTGGAATTTTAAGTATAGGAATAAATATTACAGAACTAAAAAAGGCGAGAGAATCTATAGAAAATGAACGTAACAGACTATTTAAAGTATTAGATTTAATTCCTGCTTTTTTGTATCTACAAGCCCCTGATTATTCCATTAAATTTGTTAATAAGGAATTTAAAAAGCGTTTTGGTGAGCCAGAAGATAGAAAATTTTATGATATGATCCATGATTGTCAAGAACCAAATAAACCATGCCCTACATTTAAGGTTTTTGAAACAAAAACTCCACAGTCATGGGAGTGGACTGATAACAAAGGTAGGAATTACATTGTTTATGATTATCCATTTCCTAGTTTTAATGAAGAAGAATTGGTTTTAGAAGTAGGCATAGATGTTACTGAATTAAAGAATACAGAAAAAAAGTTAAAAAGAACTATAGCAGAATTAGAGCGTTCTAATGATGAATTACGGCAGTTTGCTTATATTACCAGCCATGATCTCCAAGAACCACTTCGAAGTATTGCCAGTTATGCGCAACTTATAGATAGGCGTTATAAAGGAAAACTAGATTCAGATGCTGATGAATTTCTTGATTTCATGGTTGAAGGTGCAATAAGAATGAAAACAATGATACAAGGACTTCTCGAATATTCAAAGATAGGTAAAGGAGATGAATTTAAGCCAACCAATATTGAAGATGTACTTAATCAAGTATTAGCTAATTTAAATGCAACAATAAACGAAAACAATGCCATTATAACTCATGATCAATTACCTATTGTAACTGCAGATTCCAGACAACTTATTCAAGTATTCCAGAATTTAATTGGCAATGCCATTAAATTCCGTAAAAAGGATGAAACTCCTAAAATTCATATCTCAACTAAAAAAATAAATAATGAACACTTATTTTCAGTATCAGATAATAGTATTGGAATGGAACAACAATACACCGCTAAAATTTTTGAATTATTTAAAAGATTACATACCATTGACAAATACAGTGGTTCAGGAATTGGTCTAGCAATTGTAAAAAGGATTATTGATCGTCATGGTGGCCGTATTTGGGTAGAATCTAAATATGGTAAAGGATCAACATTTTACTTCACTATTCCCCTTAAAGAAGAAAAAGAATATAATTTAAAATAAGTCTTTAATTTAAAGACTGATTTAAACTCTGTATCTTAATATAGCGGCAAATCCACCAAAAGCCCTCAATAATTGCATTCCTTCTTCAGTTTCTGTTGATATTATTTCTACTTCAGAACCTACTTCTTCAGCCATGTCAACAAAATCATCAATGATATCTTTGGCTTTACTTTCCTTCATTTTTTCTCCACACTCAGGACATCGCATTTCTTCAGATTCATCTATATTTTTAACTGTTTTTTCCTGAACACAACTACAAAGTGGGCATTCATATGTTTCACGGTTGGATTTAACACCCTCTGAAAGTAAGAGGATTTCAACCGCGCCCATTTCAAGATTTTTCCTCACATCAGCTTCTCCATAGGATGCAAGTCCATCCTCACTTATAAGCTCCTTTAAAAACCTCTGAACCAGCTTTTTTTCACGCATTATATCTATTTCAGTTAAAACATCCATGGACTTGTCAATGACTTCCCTTATTCCAAATTCGCCAGTGTATGATGTATCCACAGTAGTTATAACCTTGTCTTTAATTTCATAGTGCATGTAGTCCCCTTTAAGGAAATCTTCCTTTGTATGGCCGGGACCACCGAGTATTACGCCCTTTAAATCTTCTATTGGTAAGAAAGCATCGTTAATTTGCTCACCAATCCTCTTTAAAAATTCATGGGCTGCAAGTTCAATTAAACGGTCAAATCTTCTCTGAGATTGTCCACCAGCCTTATGTTTACCGGGAACTCCGCTTGTAAGTGTTTTTATTATATCTATCCGTTTACCACGTAAAGTTGCAATTGTAGCTTCCTTTCTATCTAAAACTGCAAGCCCATATGTTTCTTTTACATCAATCATATCTTGTAAAGGTTCAAGATAGAATTCTGAGTTACAGTGATAAGTATAGGTTTGAATTGGTTCTGGAGGTTCAAAAACGTATGTTTCCATTTTTTCAGTTCCAGGACCGCCTTTGGGAATCATTCCAACAAAAAGGAGAAGTCCATTCTCTGGAGGTTTGGGAAACAGCTTTAATCTCTGCATAATAACCTCAATTGCAGACTGTACGTTCTTCTTTGTTTGTTTACTTTTTATATTGGCACTCTGGCTTAGTTCTTCCCTCATGTGCTTTACCACATCACTTATTTGCTTATCAGGAGGGATATAAACTGACACCAGTTCTGTTCCTCTGCCTTTTTTATCTGCGAGTTCTTCAATAGTTCTTTTAAACTCATATAACTCTTTTGATGATACTTCAGTCAAAATAATCTCTCCTTAACAATAATAATAGTAAATTAACATGTTATTTATAAATTTTAAAAGATCAAGAGCAGGAATTATTCTATTTATATTATCTCCCATATATAATTAGATTAAATTCTATATTTTACTCTATTTAATATGGTTAGAATTATATTTATTTATGTTCCATGACATTTAATTATGGTGATAAGATGAAGATAGTTATTACAGTTGGCGGTTCAATAATGATTAAAGATAATGATCACGAAAAATTCAGAGCTTATGCTGATGTTTTAAAAGATATGAACAGTGAAAATCAATTATTTATCGTTGTTGGTGGCGGAAAACCTGCTCGGGATTATATAGGAATAGCAAGAGGCCTTGAAGCTTCTGAAGCGGCCTGTGATGATATAGGTATAGATGTTACAAGATTAAATGCTAAACTTTTAATTATGGCTCTTGGCGAAGACGTGTATCCCCAGGTGGCAAAAAACTTCCATGAGGCACTAGAATTTTCAGTTAGCGGTAAAATAGTTGTAATGGGTGGAACTGAGCCTGCACACAGTACTGATGCTGTTGGAAGTATTCTTGCAGAATTTGTGGGGGCTGATCTCATGATTAATGCCACATCTGTAGATGGATTATATGATAAGGATCCAAACAAGTTTGAAGATGCAAAGAAGTTTGATGAAATAACCCCTTCAGAAATGCTTACCATTTTAAGCAGTAAAGAAAATAAAGCAGGTACGTATGAATTTCTGGATATGACTGCAATACAAATTATTAAAAGATCAAATATCAAAACATTAATTGTCAATGGAGAAAATCCTGAAAATCTTCAAAAAGCAGTTCTTGGAAATATAGGAACCAGCATAGTTCCTGATATCCAATAGCTAATTTTTCTTAATCTATAAATCAAATATTTGAGGTTGAGAAAGACCATAACTTGCAAATCTTTGATTTGCGCTATCGAAAGTAAACTTTCGATGCACCAAACACTTTTTGTTTGATTGCTCCAAAAATTCCCTCGAAAATCTACAATTTTCGGGCTGCAAAAACAATGTTTTTGCAAGCTTCGAATTTTTGAGAGGTTTTTCGAACCACAAATTAACAAATATGAGGTGTAAATATGACAAAACCACATAAACACTGCCCAATGTGCGGGACACCGATTCCAATGGACGAAAGATTCTGCTCTCCTAATTGTGAACGGGTGTTTGCAGAAAGACAGCAAAAAGTAATGCGTACAAGGAAAATAATGTATGTAGCCTTTGCAGTACTTATTATAATTTATCTTATATATGTTTTTAGAGGAAGACTTTTTTAAATTACTTTTATTGTCTTTCTTCTCATTTATTTTTGAATTCTTTAAAAAAATAGAAATTTATTTATTGAAAAAGTCTATAATAAAATAAAATTTTTTTAATCAATATTGTTCAGGTTTTAATTAAAATAAAAAGATTTAAGGCATAACTTATAAAGTTACACCCATATCGAGCTGTTCAGTGAGCTCTTTGTATCTGTTACGAATAGTTACTTCAGTTACACCAGCAATGTCTGCAACATCTCTTTGAGTTTTTCTCTCACCGAGAAGTACAGATGCAATGTATAGCGCTGCTGCTGCAACTCCTGTAGGTCCTCTACCTGAAGTAAGACCTTTTTCCATTGCTTTTTCAATTATTTCAATTGCTTTTGATTGCACTTCACCAGATAAGCTTAATTCACTCGCAAATCTTGGAACATAATCTACTGGTGACGTTGGTGGTAATTTTATGTTAAGTTCACGGGTTAAGAACCTGTAAGTTCTTCCCACTTCTTTTTTACTTACACGTGATACTTCAGCAATCTCATCAAGGGTTCTTGGAACGTTACATCTTCTGCATGCTGCATATAGCGATGCTGCAACTACTCCTTCAATACTTCTCCCTCTAATGAGCTTGTTTTCCACAGCACTTCTGTAAACAACAGATGCTGCTTCTCTCACGCTTCTTGGTAAACCTAACCTTGATGAATCTCTATCAAGTTCACTTAATGCAAAGGCCAGGTTTCTTTCTGTAGCACCAGAAATCCTTATTTTTCTCTGCCATTTTCTTAAACGATACCATTGAGCACGGTTTCTTGCAGGGATGTCTCTACCATAGATATCCTTATTCCTCCAGTCGATCATGGTACTTAAACCTTTATCGTGGATTGTATAAGTAATTGGAGCACCCACCCTTGTTCTTTTATCCCTCTGCTCATGGTCAAAGGCTCTCCATTCTGGCCCCATATCAACAAGATTATCATCTATAACCAGACCACATGCACCACATACAATTTCTCCGCGTTCGTGGTCGTTGATTAACTTTTCAGAATCGCATTCTGGGCATTTTGTTTCTACTTTTTCGATTTCTGAAACATCTACCTTCATTCTTTCTTTCGTTTTTTCCGCCCCCATCTTTTTGTAGGTTTTGATGATACAAACAATGTCTCTCCAACTCGGTTCTTTAAGTTTTTAGAGTTTTTTGCATAGACTTTAACTGAAATATATGGCTTTTTTGTAGGTCCAAATACGTCAATAACAGTTCCAATTCTTTTTTTATCATCCGTAAAAACAGGCAAGCCAAAACCAGGCGTTTGATCAGATCTCACTATTATTCTACCCTTGTTAGAGAAATGCGAGATTATTCCCAATTTTTTCATTTATCATCATACCGATAATTTTATATATTATAAATAGTGTTAAGAAGTTATATATAAATGTTTCGATATTTTTAAATATTAAATATTAACCTATAATATATATTTTTTGATATAATCCTAGAATATAAAAAAACAATCAATGAATACAATTAATTTAATACGGAATTATACCTGAATTTTCACATTACTTTTCTTATCTCTGTATTTTTTTCCATAGTAAAAAGTAGTAATTGCTCCAATAAATGTGGGCATTATATAAGTTACCAGTCTATCCAGCAATGATGTAGCGAGAACAACATCTGCAGGGACACCGACAGGTATGAAAAGAGCCACCATAGTACCCTCACGAATTCCCAAAGATCCAGGTATTGCAGGGATTATAGAAACTAAAATAGCTATGGTATAAATTATTATCATGGGTATTATTGGAGGATAATAACCTATCGCTACAAATGTCAAATAAAATCGGAGATTATCTATACCCCATATTAAAAATGAAAGAAATACACCCAAAATAAACATTCTATGATCCCTTAACACTCCCTGGAAACCTGAAGTAAATGTTTCAATATATTCAATTAATTTATTTTTGACATTTGTAAATGAAGTTTCTCTGGAAGTTATTTTTTTTGCATATGGATATATACGCCTTGCTAGCGATATTATTACTTTTGTAGCAACTTCTTTTTTAAGACCAACATATATTATCAATCCAAAAAAGATCATTGTAATTATTATCATTATACTGACCACTAAACTGGTCCAGAAACCAATATTTAAAGTAAATATCAGATATGCTGCAAGTGTAGAAACTAATAAAAATGGGAAAAATTCAAAAACTCTATCAGCAGTTGCAGAAGCAAAACCTGTCTCAAAAGGAATATCTTCAAATTTATTTAGAAGATATGCGCGTAATGGTTCTCCTCCTGCTGAACCGGGCGTAACATTATTTCCAAAAAGACTGGTAAACATCATTAAAAGGACCTGTTTATATTTAGGTGCACTGTGAAGTACATTCAGGATCAATTTCCATCTCAATGTCCAAAATGTTATAATGATAAATTCAATAAGTAATGTTATTATCATTATTCTAAAATCAGTTTTGCTTAAAACAGTTAAAATATCATCTAAACCTACTAAAAATGATACTAAAAATATAATGAATGCTCCTGCTATAAATGTAATTGAAATTTCCCATTTATGACTCTTTAAATAGTGGGTTGTGCTTTGCATATCAAAATTCCTTTAATAAATTAAAACATGGTTAAATTTGAAATTCATATTTTATTCCATGTCTATTAAATAATTTTTTATTTTAATCCCAAAATAGATGAGAGTGAATCTCCTTTTTCAATCCTTCTAATGATTTCATTTTCCTTTTTTTTAATATTCAACGCTTCTTCAATGACATCATTTAAATTTTCTTTAGCTATGACAACTACACCACATTCATCGCCAGCGATTATATCTCCAGGATTCACTGTGACATCTCCACATTCTATTGTAATATTAATTTTACCTTGCGCCTTGGGACTCCCAGCATTCGGAACAACATTTTTCGAAAAAACAGGATATCTCAATTCTTTAATTGCTCCTATATCCCTTACAGCACCATCTATAATTGTGCATATAATTCCTTTTTCACGTGCAGTTTTTGAGGTTAATTCCCCCCAAACTGCCTGATCCTGCCCTTCAACCTTAATAACTAATATTTCACCTTTTTTAGCAACATCTATTGCTTTAACACATGTTCCCCAATCATCTGCATCTGTTTTAACTGTTACTGCACTTCCAATGACCATATTGCCTAATAAAGGTTTAATGTCCTTCATTACTCCAGAATTACCAGTAACATTTTTTAGAGCATCTGAAATTTGAGAACTTGTCAAATTAGAACGGATTAATTTAGAATAAGAAAATTTAGGTGAAAATTTATCTAAGAGGCTTTCTGGGGAAAGCTTCCTTCCATATTTCATTAAAATCAGTCCTGAGGTGTTGTAACTTCTTCAACAAGCTTTTTACCTGCTACTACCTCATCAACACTGTGGATTGAACCGCCGTATTGTTTAATTGCATCATTTATTTTATCAAAATTAAGGTCATTTCCCTGCATTGTTACTTTAACATTCTCAGTTTCTTTATCAATTTCCATTAAAGTAACATTTACTCCATCAACTCCCTCTAATTCACTTAAATACTTTGCGAAATAGGGTATATTCGGTTCATGGGGTTTAAGTATATCTAAAACAATTCTTATCAGGCCTTTTGCCACTTTCGTATCCTCCAAAAAAATTTTCTATTTTTTTGGGGTTTAGGAAAATCCTTTAGGATTTTCCTTCAACCTCCAATTATTTTCAATAATTGAGGTTCGGGAAATTAAAAGTCGAAGCTGTAAGAAATGCTAATTTCTTACGCACAAAAAATCGTGGATTTTTTGTAGATTTCTAATTTCATTAACCTCCGGATTTTCAATCATATATTGAAATAAATCTATAATATATTTAAAATTTTACATTTGATTATATAAAAATTAGATACATAAAATCTATTTTTTTTATATTGTGTTTAGTAATGCAATGTATGTTTTTATGTTTTTAAATAGTTCTAAAAAACATTTTTATCTTTTACAAAGTTTAATATCTAAATTAAAGGATTTACAAACATCTTTTTTTACCAATTTAAAAAGATATTTTAAGCTTATATAATAAGCACCGTTTTATTTTTGACTCTTCAATTTTATATATAAGATTAGTTATATAATTTCATAGATACTATTAAAAATTTCATAATGGCTTTAATCATGAGTTTTAGAAGATTATCACGTATAGTTGAAGAGCTATCACATTGCGTAGAACAAGGAGTGCCAATTCTTATCGAGGGTAAGAAAGACGAAGAAGCCTTAAATGAGCTTGGAATAAATGGCAAAATAATTAAGGTTTCTGGATCTGGTCTTAAACTCTTTGAAATTGCTGAAATGGCTACTGAATCATCTTCAAAAGTAATAATACTGACAGATTTTGATAAAAAAGGCGAAATACTTGCAAAAAAGCTGTCAGAAGATATACAGAGTCTTGGCTCTCATCCTGATCTTAGTATAAGAAAGAAAATTATGGGTATTTCACGGAAATACATTAAAGATATTGAAAGTCTTCCAAAACATATAAGACAACTGGAACTTGAAAATAATCCATATGGCAGTTACCAGTAACTTGAACATATGATCATCCAATGAAGCCTATTCACACCATGATGTTAACATCATGAAGGTATCTATAATCAAAAGGAGGCCCATTTATGGGAAAAGGCGAAGAAATAAGTACAACTAAATATCTCATTCATGCTCAAATTAATGCTAATGGTATTGTTGAAAAACCTGACGTCGTCGGTGCTATTTTTGGACAGACAGAAGGTCTTTTAAGCAATGATCTTGATTTAAGAGAATTACAGAAAACAGGACGTATAGGCAGAATTAAAGTAAATATTAATTCAAGAGGAGGCCGCTCCAAAGGGGAAATCGTAATTCCCTCAAGTCTTGATAGAGTTGAAACAGCTATCCTTGCAGCATCACTTGAAACAATAAACAGAGTGGGACCCTGTGAAGCTTACATACAAGTATCCAAAGTAGAAGATGTAAGGGCTGTTAAAAGAAGGAAAGTTGTAGACCGGGCAAAGGAACTCTACAAAGGAATGATGGAAGAAGTAACTCCCGAAAGCCTTAAAATGATAGAAGAAGTCAAAGAAGCCATGAGAATTCACGAAATAACTGAATTTGGTGACGAAAAACTACCTGCAGGACCTAACGTTGCTACATCAGACGCTATTCTTGTAGTTGAGGGGAGAGCTGATGTTTTGAATCTCCTAAGGTATGGTGTTAAGAATGCAATTGCTGTTGAAGGAGTAAGTGTCCCTAAAACTGTTGCTGAATTAACCAAAAATAAAACAGTAACTGCATTTGTTGACGGTGACCGTGGTGGAGAACTTATATTAAAAGAATTACTCCAGGTTGGAGAGGTTGACTACGTTACAAGAGCTCCAAGAGGAAAAGAAGTTGAAGATCTGGAAAAAGAAGAAGTAATGGTGGCTTTGAGAGATAAAGTACCTGTTGAACAGATGTATCATGATCTTGGGGTAAAGGTTGAAAAAATAGAAGAAAAAGAAAAAGAGAAAGGCGAAGATAAAATTAAAGTATTGAAGGGTGTCTTAAAAGAATTAGAAGGTACTGGCAATGCAGAAATTTTTGATGACGCTTTAAACATATTAAAAGAAGTAAAAGTAGAAAATCTCTATGATGAACTTAAAAGTGTTGAAAATAATACCTATGCAGTAGTATTTGACGGAGTTATAAGTCAAAGATTAATTGACATTGCAAAGGAAAAAGGACTTAAGCATATCGTTGCAGTAAGAATGAGCGATGTGGTTAGAAAACCAAGCCCAATTAAAGTTATAACCAGATAATATCTCAATTTCCACAGAATTGCTATTTCTGTGGAAAAAATATTTTTTATTATTATACATTTATCATCATTTAAGCCAGATAGAGGTATTAATTATGTATATAAACATGAATCATGAGTTTTTAAAGGATATAGAAACTACAAAAGACATTTTAATACCAAAAGACCCTCTGGAAAGAGTTATTGGGCACGAAGATATTATTAAATTTGTAAAAATCGCTGCAAAACAGAGGAGAAACCTGCTGCTTGTTGGACCTCCAGGCATAGGTAAATCCTTAATAGCTCAAGCAATTTCTTTTCATCTTGGAGAGCCTAACGAAGAAATTAATGTGGTGCATAATCCAGAAAGGCCTGAAAGACCCTTTGTTGAAATAAAAACCCGAAAAGAAATGAAAAGTGAACAAATAAATCTTCAAAAGGCCGAGGGAGCTATTGTAGATCCTCGGGGTGTTCCTGAAGCTGTTGCAGAAAGATTAGGATTTAGATGTGTTCATTGCGGGGGTTATAACAGCGCATATCAAAGCATATGTTCTAACTGTGGTGGAGACAAATTTTCCCATATAAATGCAAGGAGAAAACATTTAGGTGATCTTTTAGGAATGTTTGAAATGAATTCTGGCCATATAAGCATTCCACAAGAACGTGTAACAACAACAAGGATAAATAACGGGAAAGAAGAAGTCGTAATCTATGAAAGAATTGATGGGGATAAAATAAAAATACTTGATCAGGACGCTCTTGAAAAGAGGCGTGAAATCGTTGATGAAAAGCCAAAAAACGTTGTTGTACCCCTTGATAGAAAAATGTTCATACAGGCCACAGGTGCCAGTGAAACTGAATTATTAGGTGATGTTAGACATGATCCCTATGGAGGCCATCCTGATTTAGGAACACAGCCCTATGAAAGAGTTGTACCTGGCGCAATCCATGAAGCTCATGAAGGAGTTCTTTTTATAGATGAAATAGTCCATATTGCTGGATTACAGCGTTATATATTAAGTGCAATGCAGGATAAGGTGTTTCCTATTATTGGAAGAAATCCTCAAAGTGCTGGAAGCTCTGTTAAAGTTGAAAATTGTCCTTGTGACTTTATTTTTGTAGCAGCATGCAATATACGTGATGTGCAGTATATATTGCCACCATTACGCTCAAGAATTCAGGGAGAAGGATATGAAATCCTGATGAAGACAACCATGCCTGATACTGAAGAGAATGTTGCAAGACTTGCCCAGTTTGTAGCTCAGGAAATTGAAATGGATGGTAAGATACCCCATGCAACCAGAACAGCTGTTGAAGCACTTATTGAAGAGGCAAGAAAAAGAGCAAGAGTTATTGATGACCAGAGAGATTCACTTACCCTTCGATTACGAGATCTGGGTGGAGTGGTGAGAATGGCTGGAGATATGGCTGTTATGGATGGAAATCAATACATACTGGAAAAACATATGAATTTTGCCATTAAAAACGCTATTTCAATAGAAGATCAGATAATCAAAAGATATTCCAGTTTTGAGAATGCAGTGCAAAAAGATATTTCCAGTTCTCAAAGAATGAACGGTGGCTCATTTAATGGAAATCATGAAAATGTTGACAGGAGTTACATGTAAATAATTTTAAATACATCCTAAATTGATATATAGCTGATAACATGAATCCCTATTCAAATCAAATAAGAAGAAACTCTCCTGATGATTTATCAAATTCAGGAAGTATAACAGCGAATGGACACGGCTATATACTTGCAGAATCACTTTTAGAGACTTTTGATTTTCCTGAAATGATTGAAGATTATCTAATAGAACTGGAGATAAGAAATTATTCAAGGAACACCATAAAAACATATAGATCCATTGTAATTAATTTTTATAACTTTTTACTTAATGAAGAGAATTTAACAGACGAAAAAAGAGTTTTAAGAGCTTTTAAAAAGTATATACAGTATTTAAAACGTGACAAAGGCGTTTCACAAAATTATATCTATCTTGTAACCGTTGTGGTAAAAAAGTTTTTTGAATTTGGAGGCATACACGTTTTAAAGGAAATTAAGACTCCTAAAAGAACCAAATCACTCCCTAAACATTTGAATGAACATGAAGTTGAGAACCTGATCAATGCCTTTGATAAAAAGGAGACATGTAAAACAGAACGTGGTAAAGCCATAAATCTTAGAAATAAAGTTATTTTAGCCTTACTTTACTCATCAGGCTTAAGAGTTTCAGAATTAGTGAATCTTTACACAGATAACGTGGATTTACATGAAAGAACCATAAGAATAAGAGGTAAAGGTGAAAAAGACCGTATTGTGCTTTTTGATGAAGAAACAAAGAAACTGATTGAAGATTATCTCGAAAGAAAGGACGATGACAGCGAATACCTTTTTGTTAACCGGTCTGGAAATCATTTAACTCCCCGATATATACAGATGATGATTAAAGAGCATGCGAAGGCTGCAGGGATTAAAAAGAAGGTAACACCGCATATTTTAAGGCATTCATTTGCAACCCACCTGTTAAAGAATGGTGTTGATATTAGGGCTATTCAGCAGCTTTTAGGGCATTCAAACCTGAGTACAACTCAGATTTATACCAGCGTGGATATGCAGACTCTTAAGAATGTTTATGATCGGGCAAAGCTTGTTTAATTCTTATTTTAACATATTTACTGTCTTTTTTGATCAGCATAAAAGCCATATATCAACTCGATCATAATTAAAATATGGAAAATAATATTAATTCTTTAATCTGTAATGCTATACGATCAAAGCAGATCATAAATTTTAATATGATGATGGAACTCGTATAGCCGAACCATACTGTTATGGGAAAAGCACC
>JASEIM010000020.1 GCA_030017655.1 Methanobacterium sp.
TCTCCTTTACTTTTTCTAAAGTATACTTGAATGAACTTCATATATAAATATTTTGAATTGAGCCGGATTTTGCCCATGAATCTAAATTAATAATCTAATGGGAAAATAATATAAACTGGCCTTACCAACTAAGCATATGGAAGTTGAAAATAACATAATTCTGGCACTTGATGTTTTAAATATGGATGATGCCTTGGGAATAGTTGAAAAAGTTTCAGATTACATAAATACCATTAAAATTGGATATCCTCTTGTTTTAAGTGAAGGACTTGAGTCAGTAACTTTTATTAAAGAGAATTTCAACTGCAGAATAATCGCTGATTTTAAAGTTGCAGACATCCCGGAAACCAATGAAAAAATAGCCAATCTTACATTTGAAGCCGGAGCAGATGCAATAATTGTCCATGGATTTGTAGGAGAAGACAGTGCAAAAGCCTGCATGGATTCAGCTAAAATATACAATAAAGAAATCTTCCTTTTAACTGAAATGTCTCATCCCGGCGCTTCAATGTTTATCCAGAGACATACAGAAGAAATTGCTGAAATGGGCGTTAAATTGGGTATAGATAAATTTGTTGGCCCCTCAACTAAACTGGATCGGCTTGAAAAAATTAGAAGTATTATAGGTGATGAATCATTCCTGATTTCTCCAGGAGTTGGAGCTCAGGGAGGAGATCCCAAAGATACATTAAAATTTGCCGATGCTCTAATAGTTGGAAGGTCAATTTACCTTGCAGATGACCCTGAAAAAGCAGTTAAAGATATAATTACAAGAATTAGGCCTTAAAACCATCTGGATTTTTAAATTTGTTATAAAATTTATCATAAATGGAATCAAATTTAATTCCAGCAAATTCATAAGCTATTTCAAATGTTAAAAATAGTATAAATGTTTGAACAGCCATAAAATGAATTCCATAAATCTTGAAAGGCGGATAATAACTGCTCATAAGTCCCAAAAACG
This sequence comes from Methanobacterium sp., assembly GCA_030017655.1. Taxonomy (NCBI): domain Archaea; kingdom Methanobacteriati; phylum Methanobacteriota; class Methanobacteria; order Methanobacteriales; family Methanobacteriaceae; genus Methanobacterium; species Methanobacterium sp. Next base: position 965 of record JASEIM010000020.1, read on the forward strand.
CTAAAACAAGAATTGTGGTTTTAAGCGCAAATCTGTACTCGAAAAATGTTTCCAGTAATCTACTTTTTCTATATATCTTCTTATTATCGTTTCCAATTTCATCAATATAAGCCGCAATAGTACATATTATCACAGTTCCTATTCCAACTGCCGGAAAACCGAAAATAAATACAATTATCAGAAATATCATGGCTGTAACAATATGATTAATACAGTTTATCTTTTTTGCAAGGAAAGTTCCAATAAAAACTCCAAAGAATATATAAGCCGCATCTACGTTAATTGTCACTAAAAAACCGATCAATATCCCGCATAAAATCCCTGCAAGTATTCCAAGCTGCTTATTATTCTTTTTATCGTGCATATCGTCGGATATTTTCATCAAAAATCCTGATAATGGATAAAGAAGTATTTCTAACACATTAACTCTCCTTAGAAAAAATTCAAATTATTTAAAAAATACTATGAAACTATTCAAAATTTTTGTTATCTTTGTTTATTTATAATTTCCCTTGCACCGGCAACCATCATTGGAAAAATAATGGTCACATCACCAACAACAGTTACAAGGTTTGAACCGGCTTTTGCCTTTGCCCATGATTTAGCTTCCTCTAAGGGCGCACCACTCAGACTTCCTGTTTCGCTTCTATCCATAGTAATTTGAATAGCAGCATCAACTCCTCCTTTAAGAAGATTGGATGCCAGAGCATAATGTTTGGGTAATCCACCACCGAGTAGAACTGCTGCAACTTTTTTTGAGCTAAAAACAATATCAGAAAGCTCGTGCATGTCTGCAACAGCGTCAAGGTGGAATTCTTTATCCTGGGTAAACATCCAGAGTTGCAGGCCGAGCATACTATCTATCAATCCTGGCGCATAAACAGGAACGCCTTTCTTGGCAGCAATTTTAAGTATTGAATTTTCATCATTTATGTTATTTCCAATCTCAGTTAAAAATTCTCTTATAGAGATGATCTTCTTTTTCCCCGCAATTTTTCCTATAATTTCATTTATTTTGCTTTCAAATACTTCAAAATCCTCGGATTTTGTATATAAGTCTCCTATTCTTCCCATTCCTTGCTCACATAATTCTTCATCATTGGCATGAATTCCCTTATAATGACTTCCTCCGAATGATTCAACTAAATCATGGGTAATATTAGCTCCACTTGTTATTAAAACATCTATATAACCGTCATTTATTAGATCTGCAATTATTTTCCTGAGTCCTCCAGGTACAAGAGGACCTGCAGCGCTTAAAAAAACAGCAACATCATCATCTTTAATTGAATCAGCAAATAACTTTGTAGATTTGGCTAATTTTCCAGCGCCAAGAACTCCTGATTTTTCCATTTCTTCTATTAGATCCAGAACGCTCATCTTGTCTTTGATACTCATATGTTGAATTTTCAGTCTTTCACAACCTTATATAATCTTTAATTAAGAAATAAAAGATTTTATAATTAAAAATAATGGATTAGAAATAGAAAATATTATTTTATACCTGCAATTTTATCTAAAAGATCTGTCCTTGTAACAATTCCTACAGGGATTTTATTCTCGTCTACAACTATAAGCCGACCGATCTTAAATTTGTTCATGATTTCAATGGCATCAGAAATCATCAAATCTTTTTCCACAGTAATTATGTGCTTTGACATTATTTCCATCACTTTAGAACTATCATTCTTATCAGCAATGGCTTTTGTTATGTCGCTTTGGGTTAAAATTCCCATAACTTCGTGGTCTTCAATTACAGGTGCGCCTTCAATTCCTTTACTTGATAATATTTCAGCAGCTTCTTCTATACCCATATTGGGCCGTAATGTTATAAGATCATGGCTTGCAACGTCAATTACAGTTTTATGGGGGATACTTCTTATGCTTGTGGTGTCAAGCAGCAAAAGATTATCCATATCATCTCTTCCAACAACCATTCCATTCACTACCAGTTTGTTTACTGGTGTTGGGCCGACTCTTATCTTATCTCCAAGATCAAGCTGTTTTATGTTACCCACAACCTTTATTGCTGCTTCGCATTCACCGGGGTGTGGAATACTTGTAAATTCTATCCTTGCCACATTTAAGTCTCTTACCTCTTCTCCATCTTTAAATATGGGCACAAGGGCTTCTTTATCAGTAGAAGTAATATTTAGAGTATGATATGCTTCTATTGTTGGTTTATACCCGCCTCTCGGACCTGGAACGCCTTTAACAAGACCTAAACTTCTTAAAGATTGCATTTGGTTCCTTATTGTCCCGGGATTACGGTTCATTATATCGGCAATTTCCTCTCCTTTAATAGATTTGCCCTTTGAATTTCTATATAAATTTATTAAACTTTGCAGTATTTCCTTCTGCACAGAAGTGAGCATGAAGACCACCCTAAATATTTCTTAATTATTTATAATTATAATTAATTATCTATCATGATTATGGATATATAAATCTTTATATTTTAATGAAAATTATAACAAGATTTTCAAAAATCAGCACAATCTAAAGGTTGATTGTTTAATAATTTATAAAATTTAGGATGTAGGATTATGGTATAATTTTATTATTCTTTAAACTAAATGTGATATCAATAATTATTTACTATAAACTTTAGCATTATTTTCTTTCTCTAGAATCATTTTTGTTGTAATTACACTTTTTGCACGGAAAAGAAGCTCATTATTTCCTTCAGATTTTATTTTTGCTTCAATTTTTTCAAGTAATTTTTGTAATTCGTTGCTATTACAGTTATATGCTTTATCTAATAATTCTTCTGGGTTATCATCTGTTTTATCTGCTCTTTTGAATTTCATAGTTTTACCTTTCGAATTGTAAATGCACTAATTGTGTTTTATTTCTTAAAATAAGCTCGTATATGTCTTAATAATTAGAATTATAATTATAAATCTATCATGGTTATACATATATAATTGTTTTCATTATAGTCAAAAGATTGATAAAACTATTAAAATAAACTAATTAAATAATAAGTATGGTCAGCAGTCATTCTATTAAGGTTTTTTCTTTTATTTACTTGATAATAACTTCTTTTTATTGATTTAGCCTTGTTTTGTTTTCTTGAACTTATTGATTCTAATCTTTTCTAAATCAATAAAAGATTTTTATAAAATTTTAGGGGAGATTTTACAAATTATTATTTATTACTTCTGATTTAATATTAGTAGGGGATTCCCATGGATGATTATATTAAATCTTTAATTTCAACAGATATTGAATTTTTAGACATATTTGAGCATATGGAAGAGAGAATAAGTATTTTTGAACCGGTTTATAATGAAAAAGGCGGAATTGAGGACTTAATTATTAAATATGTTAATAAACCTCTTGAATTTGCTGATCGACCTGTTGAAAAGATTATTGGAAGAAAGATCAGCGACGTACTTGGATATGAAAATATGAAACCATATTTGGAAATAGCAAAGAAAATTGCTCCTAAAAGAGAAAGTATAAAATTTGAACATTATTATCCTCCAAAGGACAAGTATTATTTAACTTCCGCGTTTTTAACTCCAGATGGTTATTATATTGCTCTTAGCATGGATATTACCGAACAAAAAATATCAAGAGAAAAATTAGAAAGCTCAAAACAGATTTTAGGAAATATACTTGAAAATTTTCCGGGAGTTGTATTCTGGAAAGATACTGATTCGGCATATTTAGGATGCAATAAAAACTTTGCCCGGGCTGCAGGGCTTGAGAATCCATTAGAAATTGTGGGAAAAACTGATTATGAACTTCCATGGGCAAAAACAGAGGCTGAAGCTTATCGTGCTGATGATCAATATGTTATGGAAAGTAAAATGCCAAAATTAAATATAGTCGAAACACAGCTTCAATTTGGAGGACGCTTAGCATGGTTTAATACAAGTAAAGTCCCTTTATTTGACTCTAATGGGGAAGTGATTGGAGTTCTCGGTGTTTCAAATGATATCACTGATCTAAAACAAACCGAAGAAGAATTAATACAGGCGCGTGACCATTTAGAAGATCAGGTTAAAAAGCAGACTGTTAAACTTCAAGAGGCTTATGACTCATTAAAAGAAAGTGAATCTCAGTTTAGAACTCTTGCAGAAAATTCCCCTGATCTTATTATCAGGGTTAACAGTGATTTAAAATATTTATATGTTAATTCCACAATCGAAGAGATTTTAGGGAATCCTCCAGAATTCTATATTGGAAAAAATATTGAGGAAATTGGATTACCGTCGAAATATATATCCTATTTTAGGGAAAATTATTTAAAAATTTTTAAAACTGGAGAAGAAATACACGATGAATATGAATTTCCAACAATTAAAGGATTAAGATTCTTTAAAACTTCCGTAGTTCCTGAATATAATACAAAAGGCGAAATTGAAACTGCTTTAACTTTAACCCGCGATATTACTGAAAGAAAAGAAATGGAAGATAATTTAAAAGAACTTGTAAGTGAATTAGAACGTTCTAATGAAGAACTGCAGCAATTTGCATACATTATTAGTCATGACCTTCAGGAGCCCCTTAGAACAGTTACCAGCTTTACTCAACTTCTCGAAATGCGTTATAAAGGTAAATTAGACAGGGATGCCGATGAATTTATGGGTTATATCGTGGATGGTAGTTCCCGTATGAAACAGATGATCCAGGATTTACTTGAATATTCGCGTGTTACTACTAAAGGGGGCAAATTTGCTGAAATAGATGCCGAAGAGGTCCTTAAACTGACTCTTTCTAATTTAAAAGTTGTTATCAACGAGAATAGTGCAAAAATTACTCATGATCCACTTCCCACAGTTATGGCTGATGATAAACAACTCCAAAGAGTTTTCCAAAACCTTATTTTGAATGCTATTAAATTTAAAAAGCATGATGAGCCTCCAGAAATCCATATCTCAGCAGATAAGGATTCTGAAAATAATGGGTATGTATTCAGTGTGCAGGATAATGGTATTGGAATTGAAAAGCAATATTTTGACCGTATTTTTACCATATTTCAAAGATTACATACTAGAGATGAATATGAAGGTACTGGCATTGGTTTGGCAGTAGTTAAAAGAATAATAGAACGTCATGGTGGAAAAATCTGGGTTGAATCAGATCTTGGTAAAGGTTCTACTTTTTATTTTACACTACCTTTCGACATTTCATAGCTTTGAAACTTTATTTAAGCCCATAAATCTCTAAGAGATTTCTGACGCTTCCTATAGAAAATAAAAGTGAAACTATTTTTTTAAATCAGTTTTAATGGATGGTTAATTGTTAAAATAGCACTTTTTTTAGTTCTTCCAGATTTTTTGAAATGAAAGGTGCTGCTTTAGGATCTGCCAGTATTTTCAACTGTTCTTTACGCGTATCTATATAAGCATTGTTTAAAATCTCTTGAAGCTCTGGAACTGGCATTTTAATTACTTTTCTGATTTTTGCAATTTCCTCCGATGAAAGCTGGCTTTTATAATCTTCTATCTGTGATTGGAAGTTTTTTACTACATTTGAATTTGTAGATACTACAGTTTTTAATATAATTGCTGGAACCTTAATCAGTTGATCCAGTGCTTCTAAAACATCATTTTCATTTATTTCTACTTCCTTCTGGCTCATTGTAATACTCTCCAACAAATCAATTTTTAATACAATTCTTTAGTTTTTCAGCTTTAGGGAGATAATTCTCATTATTTCATTCTAAAAGAATTTTGATAATCTTTTTGTTAGTAAATAAATTAAAGGTTTGGAAAAAATTAGTATAAGCATTTGCAAATATCAAAAGCATTTTCTAGAGATTCCATTAACACAGTTTGAAATCAATATATCTAAAATTATTTTAATAAAAATCGACCAAAAAATAAAGTAATATAGTAACGGTGATTTTTATGATAGTTGAAAGTGTAAAATGTGGAAGATGTGAAAAATGGTTTAAAAGGGAAATACTGGAAAATAAGGATATCAAAGAATCAGGAAAAGTTAAAGAATATCTCTGCCCTGAATGCGACGAAGAAATAAAGAAAAAAGAATAATATCTAATTTAAATCTTAAAAAATTAAAAATAACATTTTAATGAATTAAACTGGTTCGAAAGTCACTAAAATGCAAATGAATTCTTAATGAATTCATTTTTCTCAATGCGGGTTTTAAATCAATGTGCATAGATTTTTCGAGCCCTTTAATTTTTTCTTTGGCTTCTCTAACTCTTTGCACAATTTCTATTATCTCTGCAGGTTCAAGATAGTCCCATAGTGATTTATCGTATCTGAGTTTAGCTATGATGTTCCACCAGTTTACTGAATTTTTTTTCATATCTATCTACCTCCATAGATTTTTATGAATATAATAAAAATTATCAAAATCACGATGTAATATATGTAAAATAATTAATTAGTATAATAGATGCAAATCAAGAATATAGTATTCTATTAGATTTAAATCATTAATAAGCTTTTCTATACTATTATAATAAAATATTACTTATTTAATTACATTATTACTCCTTATAAATTATCTTTAGTAATATTATTATTTATTCTTCATCTTTTAGCAATATGCATGGTGTTTCATTATTTAGAAATAATAAGTTCGTAATTTTACTCAATATTAAAACATTACTGCATGTAAATTGTTCTTATCGCAAAAATAACACTTTACATTTAAATCTGATCTAAAATTTAAAGATAAATGTTTATTTTCAATTTTTTTTATTAAAATAAGTATTTAATTGACTTTGGGAGTGGTCCGGTACTCCTTAGAAAAATATAGCTGTAGAGTTATAGCAAGGAGTACCACTATATTATATTATTTTTCAAGGATTTAAATTAAACGGTTTAATGTGAAAATAATCACATTCTATTTATATATTAAGTTATAAATAGTTATTACATAATATTATTTAGTATAAGGCTTATTTTTTGGCTTTAATAATCAATTCACATAGATTATAACTTTTAATGATTGTTTTTATCTGATTAAATGAATTATGGTGATTTAATTCCTTTTAATATGCCTTAAAGCATTTTTGATTCTTAATTGTTTATATTTAATAAAATATTTCCATTTAATTTATTCATTTTTAATAAAACGGTGGCTGATGTTGGTCTATTTGGTGATTATGCTTCATATTATTATGTTTTAATATTAAAATCATATAAAAGGCTTATTTATAACTTTTGAGTTTAAATAACTACTTGATATGAAAATTAAAGTGAAACAAAACCCTGAATCTGTAGAATTAATAGATTTTCTAAATGAGGCTTTATCTAAAAGGGCATTTATAATACTTGTATCTTGCTGCAGAATTAAATATAGAGGAAGAGCTACAAGTAGATTGGGCTTGGGAGATAGGACAATCGTAATAAAGTCTGATGGGTCCTTTTTAATACATCAAGATTATAATTTAGAACCTGTAAACTGGCAGCCTCCAAACTGTAAGTTTCAGGCAGTAATCAATGAAAATAAAGTATATATTACAGGATTTAGGAGAAATCCTCATGAATCATTGGAAGTAGAAATAAAAAAGACATATCTGGCTTCTTATCATGTTGGAAAGGATACTAAAACCCTTGAGTTAGCAGGTTATGAAGAAGATATGAGAGATCTGATTTTTAGAGAACCCAGTTTAATTGAAAAAGGATTTAGGCCTACTTCTAGAGAATATGCAGTTAATAATGGATTTATAGATATTTTAGGTAAAGATAGTAGCGGTAATTTAGTTATAATTGAACTAAAAAGCAGGCGTGCAGGAGTAAATGCTGTAAAGCAGTTAAAAAGGTATTTCGATGATTTTAAAGATCATAAAGAGTTTGTAAGGGGAATTCTGGTAGCCCCATCAATTACTGAAGATGCAATGGTCCTTCTTGAAAAATATCAGATGGAATTTAAAGAATTGGAACCTCCAAGAGAGCTCAATCCGGAAAGAACTTTGACTCTGGACTTTTTTAAAAAATGAAGAATATTGATCACCTGTAAAATGTATGATGGGTAAATCAAGCTACTTCATTGTTTTTGTCATTCATTCTTTTAAAATAAATACAGTGAACAGGTCCTCCAGGTCCTTTCGGATGTTTGCAGGATAAATTTATTTCTTTTTTTTCATCTACTATAATTTTACATTGAAATTTACAATTTATGCATTTTTCAGTGGAGGCAAAGACGTTATATACTTCACCAGTTACTATTCTTGTCTGATTCATTTTATTCCCTTTAGCTATTAAATTGACGTTGAAAATTGATTCTATTCCTAAAAATAATGTTTTTTAAGCGGTTAATTATTTTATAAGTTAATTATAAATTAATGGTAGTTATATTTTTCTAAAATTTAATTATAGAAAGTAATATAATAATCATGCTTCATAATAAGACCATGTATCCTAAACAAGACTATTAGGATGTTATTAGGAGGTGATATCCATGGTTGCAGAAAATAAAAACGATTGGGTTATACAATGTGATAATTGCGGAAAAGAATATGATATACCTGAAAAAATTCCAACAAGTCTTGAGGACATGGAAGGAACTGAACAATTAGTCCTGGAGACTTCACCCATTTGCCCTTATTGTAATACTCTGAACTCAAGACTTGCAAAACATATAATTTAAAATTTTTATTAATTTGTTTTAAATTATTTTAAATTTGAAGTTAATTCAATTAAAATTCTGGATTTATTTTGATTATATAACATGCAAAATAAATTATAATAGACTAAATTCTTTTCAGTTTCATTTTTCTTCTACAAATTCTCCTTGGCATCCCTTAATTTCTGCATTTTTACATTTTAAATTTTGATTAAATAAATTTGAATTTAATGGTTAGTTCATTTGAACATTTAATAAATGAGATATGGTTAATTTATGTTTCAGGGCTGTTGAATTATAAATGTATGAATTAGAATAACCTATATTATAAATTCATTCCCTTTAAGCAGTATTGAACCTATAATTGCGTTTATTTAAATTAATTTTAATTGCTTTTCTGGTTATAATTTGGTTAATTATGATGGATTAATAGGATGAAATAAAATTATAATAGTAATAACATATCTATTATAGGTGATAATAATGATACAATTGAAAGGAGAAATGGAAGAAAATCAACTGCATTTTTTTGATTATGAAACTCCCTGGGAATATAAAGATTTAATTAAAGATGAATTGAAAGATTATGAAGAAATGGCATGGGTAGAGGAGGTGAGCAGTGAACCCGGAGCAATTTCAATAGTTCTTAAACTAGATCCATCTAAACATGAGTTAAGCCCCGAATACAGGAGAGAACAATCTAAAAAATTTCAGGAATACTACGAAAAAATGGTTGAGAGGATCAGTAGTGATATTGTTTAATAGCCAATTATCTGGTGTTTTATTGTGTTAAACTTCAACAGGAGAATTAGAAATAATTTATTTGAGTATACAGATGATGGAAGGCTTTTTAATTATATGGATGAAATAGATACTAAACTAAAGATTATAAAGAGAAATAGGATAGATAAAGAGCAAAGAAGTCGTAATGAGATATAAAATATAGAGATTGATCCTTCTAAATATGAAATAGCTAAAACTTATACTGTGGAGATAATCGAAAACTTCAAAGAATATTATGATAAAATTACAGAAGGCTTAATAATTGGTTTAGTATTGATGATTACTTTTCTGATGCTACTACACTAAAAATTAATTTAACTTTTTAATTATTTTTAATAGTTTTAGAGATGGTCTTCCATCCAGTCCAATGTCCTCCAGTTCCTTCAGCACATTTTTTATGGCGGTATCTGAATTTAACTGGGTTCTTAGATTTTCTATACTTCTGGTTAGTTTAGAATGTTCTAAAAACCTTTTAAAATCTATTTTTTCTTTATTTTTAAATTCATTTAAACGGGATTTTTTGAAATCATCCAATTTTATGTCCTTAAATTCATCTTTTTCCAGTTCCTTGAAGCTTTTAAATCTTACAGATTTGAAGGAATTATCTTTTTTATCATAGGATACATCTTTCATATTATCATTAATATTTTGTAAATTGAGTTTTATTAAAATTTCTAATGCTTGGTAATTATTCATTTTCCATAAATTATAATTTATTAAACATTTTAAAATCTAAAATTAGTATTTAAATAAACTTTAAATTAAAGATTCATACTAAATCATTATGCCTGAAAAAAGTCAAAAATTAAGTACTTTCAACTAAATTATCATCCTCAAAATCTTTATAATAATTTATCCGGGAATAATATTCACTGAAGTCCATTACATATTTATTGATAAAGGTTTCAAGCTCTTTTTTTCTATCAGGAACTTTCCTGCTTGGAAATGTTATAACCATTTCAATTTTAGCTCTTTTGTTATATTCAATGTAGAATTCGCCTTTACAGTCATATCCTAAATAAATTTCGTATTTTTTTATCTCTTCATACATATATTCAATCATTTCTTCTGTTAACTCCTCATCTATAAATTTAAGTTTAATTGAAGAGAATGGGGAGTCTTTGTTATTTAATATTTTATAATCTTTAAATTCCAACATTTTTAAGCCCTTCTAATACTGATAAAACGATATGATCTTTTAAAAAATGACATTAACAATTAAATGTTTAAAGTTGTAGTGAATTCTTTTTTTGTTACTTAATAAATTTGCTTTATTATAAATTACATAATTAATATTACAAATGATTCAATGTATGTAGATTGTTATTAATAATTCAGTAAAGGAAATTTTTAAAAAAGTAATATTGAATTTCTTCTAAACAATATCTTAATTTACTGTAATCATCTTTTGTTCAATAGTTTAATCAGTTTATCTTTGTCTTTAACTATAAAAGAATATTCAAATTTATAATCGTTGATACGAATGTTTTTAAGCGGATTTTCTGATGTTCCTGGTATTACTGGGGATTCTTTTGGACTATTCCTTTGCATAATGTTTTTTTCAAACCAGCTTGCATCCTCTTTATTATCAAAACCAATTTTAAGAATCGTCTTTTGATAAAGGATACAGCACTCATTGAATTTATTTAAAAAAACATTCTTTATTTCACTAAAGATTTTCTCGTCGGTCATATAGTAATATATTATATGATTTAAGTAATAAATGTGTCGTTAAAACTTTTATAATTAATTATGGATAATACAGGATAAAAATTTAATCAATATTTAAAAAAAGGATACAGCTTTAACTATATAAAAAAAGTTTAAATTCTTGATTTAAGACTTTTGGCCTTATATTTTAGCTTTCTTTTATAAGTACTGTAATTATATGGAATTTCATATTTGTTAAATGGATTAACTGCTAACTTGAGTTTATGCAGTGCAGGACTTAATTTAATGCTTATATAATTATCTAATCCTTTTATCTTCTCTTTGGCTTCTGTAATTCTTTGAACAAGTTCTATTATCTCTGCAGGTTCAAGATAGTCCCATGTTGAATTATCATGGTCAATTTTAGTGATAATATTCCACCAGTTAACTGTTTTTTTCAATCTATCCACCTCCAGATGATTATTTATAAATTATTGAAAAATTTTTGACAAAATATAGAAAATTGAATAATTAAATTGAAAATATTATTGTAAAAACTCTACAGATATTAATATTGTATATTCTGGAAGATATAGTTTTCTACTTAAATTGTGTGATAACTAATTAGCTCAATTTAGGTTATTAATCTTTAGATTAGGAACTATATTTCTCTCCAAGCCATTTTTATAATTAATATGGCTCCTATTTTTAAATTAACCTGTTATTTATCTATTTAAATAACAATATTTTTTTTATCTTCAAGAATTCAAGATCTGGTGACTTTTATAATGAAAAACTGTTTTTAATTATATATTAATAATGATTTAGATAATATTATTATTAAAATATTATATTATATCTTTAGTTAAATACTGAAGATTTATTATTAATGAAGGTAATATAATAATAAGAATAGATTAAAAAATATGAAATAATTTTCAAAATAATAATCAAAAAGTATGGTTACTGGCGCTAATTTAATCTGTTCTGGCATAAACAGGAGTGTAAAAAATGAGATATCTGGTTTGTAGAAATTGTATGGGATATTACAGGTTAAAAGATGATGAATATATAGATGATTTTGAAAGCTGCATTTGTGGTGGGGAATTGGATTATATTACAAATCTAAACAGGTATATTGATGAAACATTAAACAAAAATGCCAAATAGATAAATCTAAAAATATAATGATCCACCTTATAAAAAAAAAATCAATAGATGCTAATTTATTCAAAATAATCTTTTATTATGTTTATTCTTCTAAATCAGAATTTGAAACAGGATTTACACTTTTTTCAGCACTAAAACTAACTTTTGGAACAGTTTCTTCTGCAATGTCTATTTCAAAATATCATGCCTGCTCGAATCTGAAGAAAATAGCAATAATATTTCTGGGAAACATCAGATAATTATTATTATAATTCCAGAATATATCGTTATTATAATTGCCTGAAATATACTATTTTTATCTTCAGTTTGTGATAATTGATCCATTAATGCTTCAAAGCTCTCATCAGCCTCTAATTCTGGATAATTTTTGTAACTGCAAAAAGAGATTTCAACGATTCAATTAACTGATTATCAGCTTTTCATTCTTCTTAATAGTTTCTGTATTTGATAATTTTGACCTTGCCTCAGTTATGCCTTTAAATATACTTTTTTATGTTCAGAATAGCCATTAACAGTTTCAACAAGGTTGGGAAACGTATCTGCTCTTCGTTCGAGCTGAACATTTATCTGGGATCATGCGTTTTAACACCGTTCCTTAGTTTAACCAGGCTGTTATAGGTTCTAGCAACAAACTACCTAAAATTCCTATAATTCTAATAGTCGATATAAACCAATTATATTCCACATATTAAATAACCATTTAAAAGCATACTTTATTAATTATTAATTCATTTTTTAGGATATATAATCTTTTTCATGATAAAAAAGTAATTATTAATCTTATAATTGAATATTGTTACAACACTATACGTTTCAATTACAAAAACCCATTTATATCGAGTATTTAAAATAAAAAGTTCAAAAGCATGGTAATTTACTTTGGATGTAAATCATAAGAATAATATTGAACAAGATATAAATAGAAAAATCAGTTTATATTTATATAAAAATCAGTAAGGTGACAGGATGGCTTTTCATATAATGATTATCCCAACTCTTGGATGTCCTTCAGATTGCAGTTACTGCTGGAGTTCTGAAGAAGGATCTCCAGTAATGAGCATTGAAACTATAGAAGAAATTGTAGAATGGCTTAAGGACTTCCGCAGCGAACCAGTCACATTTACATTTCATGGTGGAGAACCTCTTGTAGCAGGATATGATTTTTACAAAAAAGCACTTCCTTTACTTGTTAATGGCTTAAAACATCTTAAACCGGCACTTGCTATTCAAACTAATCTCTGGTATATGACTGATGAACTTGCAGAACTTTTTGCAGAATATAAAATTCCAATTGGTTCAAGTTTAGACGGTCCGGAGGAAATTAATGACTTTCAGAGGGGTAAAGGCTACTTTAAAAAGACCATGAAGGGCTATAAAATTGCAAAGGCCCATGGTTTAAAGGTAAGCTTCATTTCTACTTTTACTTCTTATTCTATTGATTTTATGGAGGATATTTTCAATTTTTTCCTTGAAAATGATTTAAATCTTAAATTACATCCGTCATTACCTTCTCTACGTGATGAAAATCCGGAAAAATGGGCTCTTTCTCCCGAAAGATATGGTGAGTTATTGATCTATCTTCTTGATAAATATCTTGAAAACATGGATAAAATTGAACTTAAAAACATTGATCATCTCTGTAAAAATGTTTTTACACGTAGAGGCACTGTCTGCACCTTTGTTGACTGCATGGGAGATACATTTGCAGTTGGGCCTGATGGGAGCATATATCCTTGTTATCGTTTTGTAGGAATGCCAGAATATGTTATGGGTAGCGTTTATGACCATCCTACAGTAGAAGATTTAGAAAAATCAAAACCAGCAATTCTCCTTCAAGAATTTAAAGACCATGTAGATACAGAATGCGCGAATTGTAGTTATATTAAATTTTGTAGGGGTGGATGTCCTTATAATGCTTTAAAAATTAATGAAAAGACCAATAGGGCAGAAATAAGCGGTGTTGATCCTCACTGTATCGCCTATAAAATAATATTTAAAGAGATAACTGATAGATTAAATAAGGAATTCTCTTCTTCTGCCAGCATGATGTTTCCAGGTCAAAAACCCAGTAAAAATACATCAAAGCCAGGAATAATGTCAATTATGCTTAAACGTATCTAATTTTTAGTTATCTTTGTTTTTTAATCATATAAATTAAATTAATGGTGCATTTTAAAATTATAATATTATATTGTAAAAAAGTAATATTATCTTTTATGAATGGTTTTGTGATCAAAGGCAGAATTGTGGATGCTGCTGGAAATCCCATTGAAGGACTTGTGGTAGTTGTAAAGAACGAAAATAAATACAATATTTATGACTATTTAGGTACTTTAATGGATTCTATAAATAATTTAAGTTTAGATCCAATTAAATTCGGGTATTTGGGTAAAGCATCTACGAATCGAGATGGTTATTATCATATTTCATATAATTTAAGTGAATACAGGCACATTCACAATAAAAAGAGCATTAAATTAATTGTTAAAGATAGTTATGGATTATTTGAGCATAAGGTGGAGTATGGACACATAGAAATAAAAAATAACGAAATCAATGTTGATGACATCATATTGGACAGATCTATGGTTAATGGATCTGCAATAACTCTTGGAAGGAATATAGTAGGCAGATTAACAGATGATAATTATCTTGAGATCTTAATTGATAATGAATCTCTTTTTAAAAGAGTTGTAAAATCTATAAATAATGCAAATCATCACGTTTATTTAACACAATATGAATTTTTCCCTGATTTAGTGGCAACATTTAATAAATGTCCAGATGGAGAATATAAACCCCAAGATGTTTTAGGAGATATTTTTTTAAAAGCAAATGACAGGGGGGTAGATATTCGAATTATTATCAATGAAAACCTAATTATTCCAGACAGTATAGCTGCAATGGATGGATTTTTTGAAAATACAGGTATAAATTACAGAAGATTCATCTCCCCAGGACCTCATATATTGCATGCTAAAATACTATCAGTTGACGGGAAAGAAGCGTATATCATGGGCTCTCCATTTAGCCAGTCATACTGGGACAGTCAGGAACATATAATTAATGATACGAGAAGAAGCCCTAATTATATAAAATCAGTTCATGACGTGTCCATTTATTTAAAGGGAAGTTCTGTAAATCATATTGAAGACTATTTTGCTGAAATCTGGAATTATCTTTCTGATAGGGACTATGAAGGTGAAGATAAAATTTCAAGGACTTCTGAAGGATTGTCTGCGGGTAATCAACAGGTTCAGATTGCCAGAACAGTTACACCAGATATATTATCTAAAGAAGGCGAAAAAGGGATATTGGAGGGGTATGTTAGGGCTATAAAAAATGCTGAAGAGTATATATACCTTGAAAACCAGTTTTTTACCAATAAAGCCATTTGTGATTCATTAAAAAGGGCACTTAACAGTAATCCAGATTTACAGTTAATACTCTGCATCAATGAATTTCCAGATCTACCCCCATACAGAGAATATCAAAAGATAAGGCTTAGAGAAATAGGTTTTAATCCAAATAAAGAACAAAATAATCCTCAAATAGGTGTTTTTACTCTTTGGAGTGCGGATTTTAATGGTAAAATGACTAATTTACAGCAGTGTTATGTTCACAGCAAAGTCGCAATTGTGGATGATAAAAAGGCCACCATAGGCACGGCAAATATTGATGGGCCTTCCTTAAATTATGCTGATGAATTTAAGTTTATGGTGGATCCAAAGTACCAGAGAAGCATGGAAATTAATGCATTTCTTTTTGATGAAGATTCACAGAAAAGTGCTGCTAAAAAAATTAGGAATGATTTGTGGAGTGAACATTTGGGAATTGTAATTTCGGATGATATTCCTGAAGGGGGCTGGCTGGAATTATGGAATAAAGCAGCATATAATAATATAATGCTATTAAAAGGAGAAAATCCACACCTGAATGGTCATATATTGCCTTATGGTGAAGAAATAAATGCAGCAACCCAGATAAAATCTTTTGGAGCAAATATGAATAAAATAAATATCATCGATTTTAATGATATATTGATAGATAAAATTAAAGGTAAACTCTCTGGTAAAAAAGAATTTAAGGCCTAATTTGTTTTGATGAGCTTGAATCTTTAAAACAAAAGTTTTAATGCATAAATTCAAGATTTGAAGCTTTATAAATCAATGGGGGGAATAAAAATTTCAGGGGTTGAATTCAACGTTTCAAATATTAAAAGATGCTTATGCCCCAAGTGCCCTGTTCAGGCTGAAAGTATATGTGTAGAGGGTAAAAAAAGGATAATGGCAGAAATAGCATGGAGTAGCGAAAGTGGTATGTATTTTGAAGCAGATAGAGTGCCTGGAATTTATTGTTCAACTGGAAAAGCTATGTGCAGGGATCTTAATCCACGTGAAAGGTGCAGATGTGGTGAATGTGAAGTTTGGAGAGAACATAATTTGGGGGAAGAATTTCCAGAGTCTTATTATTGTCAGCATGGTGAAAAAAAGTAATTTTTAGATTTTATATTCTTTAAATACATATTTGCACTCGGTACAGCGAAAACTGGATCCTTTAGGAACTTTAGATCCTGTATGTATGTATCCTACTCCAATGATTGATCCTGAAGGCTCATCTCCTCTTATGATGTGTTTACCTTTAGATCTGCAATTTGGGCATTTACAGCTTAATTCAGTCAAAAATCACAGATTTTTGCGCGCCCCAAAATTATAGATTTTGTGGGCTTCGGTTTTCATTTTTCTTTCTCCAGTAGTTAATAAACATATTGTTCGTATATATACGAACTTATTAATTATTTTATAATTAATTTGCATATAAAATGTATTGGTATTTTGATCTATTCTATTTTTGACATAAATACTAAATATTAGTCTTTGAAATCTTATTTAAATAATAAATACAAAGTATAACAAGATAAAAAGTTATAATTAATCTCAAAATTTATATTTTTCCATAATAGTAATTATTTAATAAATTGATACTTTGATTTCTATTACAATACTAGATAAAAGCATAAATAGTGCTTTAATAAATTTTAATTTATTATATTCCAAATTTATCTTGGTTTTAAAACATTTTAAGAAATATTTCGATGTTATTTTTACTTTCAAGCTAATAAAAAGCGTAAATTATTTATTATTATTTACATATATAGTAATAATACAGTTGTAACTTACTAATCTAAATCTTGTTAAAATTATAATTTGCAGCTGCATAAATGGCTTTCAATTCCCCATAATTGGAACATTTAGTTTTAATTAACTATTTAATTTATGGGGGCATTATAGGGGGTGATAAAATTAAAATAGTAGATGAATTAAAGGGAAAAGATGTCATAGATGATTCAGGAGATAAAATTGGAGAAGTAAAAGACGTTGAATGGGATACTCAAACTAATAAAGTAGAATCTATCATTCTTCGCGAAGGCGGAGTTTCAGCCAAGGTAGGTCTTGGTGAAAAAAGGATAGTGCCTATGGATATGGTTAAAACTATCGGGGACAAAGTATTACTTAAAGGTAAACAATTTATGAGAGAATAATTAAGATTAAAAGCTCTCTAATTGATTTATTTACTTTATTTTCTATTTTTTGGGATAATTTTTTTTGAATATTATAAATTTTAATAGATACTAAAGAAAAAAGATAAATATTAACTGGTATTTAAATAATAACACACTTAATTGGAGAGATAACTCATGAAAATAGGCGATTTAAGTAAAAAATGCCCGATATGTGGTTGTGTAGATAAAACAGTTAAAAGAGACCTGGATACAGAACATCATGCTCATGCAAAAACAGGAGCCGTAATTTGCTCTGAATGTGGATATGTTTTTAAATCTCCTAAATCAAAAAAAGAAGAAAAATAGGGATTTAATCCCTATTTTCTCTACTTCTAAGTTATTATAAAAGAACAAAAATTTTATTTATTTTCAACTTCATTTGACTTTAGATTCAATTAAAACTATTTTAAAAGGATATCTGTGAATTGTTTCACAAAAATTTACACTTGAAATGCATGTCTTGAAATTTACATAAAAATAAATTTGAGGGCCATATAATCCTTTCAGGTTTGAAGACCGATTTTTAAAATACAATACGTTCACAAAGATTAATAAATCCTGAGATAAGTTATATTAAATAGAATTATTATATGAATCCTTATTTGCATTTTATAGATTAATTAAGATTATTTTTTAAAGTAAAATATAAAATATTTATTTTTTAATATTAAGATAATAAAGATAGCCAGTGAAATTTTAGGAGGGACAATGAATAAGGAAAATTATTACGGGAACGTAAAAAGAATTCTGTTACTGATACTAATACTAAATATCCTGGTCGCAATAACTAAAGGAGCCTATGGACTGGCTACAAACTCATTAAGCATCATTACAGATGGAATTCATTCATTATTTGATAGTACTTCAAATATCATAGGAATTATTGGAATCACAATAGCGGCTAGACCTCCTAATCTTAAATATCCATATGGCCATGCTAAATTTGAGACATTTGCATCGGTTGGAATTGCAATATTATTATTTTTAACATGCTTTGAAATAATCCGCTCTGCAATAGAGAGATTTTTGAACCCAACAACACCAGAGATCAGTTTGTTAAGTTTTGCAGTTATTGGAATTACTATAATAATAAATATGGGTGTTTCATGGTATGAATATAATAAAGGGAAAGAATTAGGTAGCAATATACTAATTTCAGATTCCATGCATACAAGAAGTGATATATATGCATCCATTGCGGTTATTTTAGGATTTATCGCGATTCAGTCAGGATATATTATAGCAGACCCTATAATTGCTATTTTAATCGCGCTTTTAATAGCAAGAACCGGAATAAAAATAATGATAGATAGTTCAGATGTTTTACTGGATAAAGCATTAATAGACGAAGGAACAATTAAGAATATCGCAAAGAGAGTTAATGGTGTTTGTGAAGTACATAAGATAAGAACAAGGGGCAGTCCATCTTGTATTTACGTTGATTTGCACATAGGAGTTGAATCCTCTCTTTCTATAGATAAAGCCCATGATGTGGCTCATGATGTGGAAGATGAACTCAAAAAAACAATTCCCAATATAGGGGATGTTGTTGTGCATCTGGAATCTATAAATACTAAAAGATATAATTCTAAAATTTAGACATTTACTTTAATTAATAATAAAAAATGACTTTAAACTCTTAAAAGGTGAAATAAGAATGATAGTTAAAGAATGGTGTATGTACTGCGGTGAATGTGCAGGCGTATGTCCGAGAGGATTGATTGAAGTCCGCGAAATAAACCTGGAATTTGATGAAGATAACTGTAAAGATTGCCAGATATGCATAAAATCGTGCCCTGTGAAGGCACTGGAAAAAGAGGAGTAGATTATATGATTGAAACTGATATTCTTGTAATTGGAGCAGGTCCTGCAGGTTCATCCGCTGCAAAACACGCTGCACTAAACGGTGCTAAGGTATTGATGATTGAAAAGAAATCTGAAATAGGGGCACCTAAAAGATGTGCAGAAGGTGTGTCCAAGGACGGATTAATACAATTAGGAATAGAACCCAGCAGTAGATGGATAACTTCAGAAATTGATGGGGTACGCCTCGTATCACCCGGTGGAAAGGATGTATGGCTGACCCAGGACACTGTAAAGCTGCCAGAAATGGGATATGTCGTGGAAAGAAAGGTTTTTGATAAGTTTATGGCAATGGACGCTGCAAGAGCTGGTGCAGATATAATGGTTAAAACCCTTGCCAGAGGTTTAGAAAGAAAAGACGACCACATCATTGTGAAAGCAGAACGCATGGGAGAGGAAATCCAAATCAAGGCAAAAATTGTAATAGGTGCAGATGGGCCAGAGTCCAGAGTTGGAAGGTGGGGAGGTCTTAGAACCACGGTTAAACCCAAAGATATGGAATCCGGCGCTCAATTTGAAATGGTAGGTGTTGAAATGGAAAACCCAAACGCATTGGAATTCTATTTTGGAAGCGTTGCCCCTGGAGGATACGCATGGGTATTCCCCAAAGGAAATGATATTGCTAATGTTGGACTTGCAGTTATATCAACATTAACCGAAAAAAGCGCCTACGAACACCTGGTTGAATTTGCCGAGAACTGCCCTACAACTAAAAATGCTACAGCAGTTGAGTTAAACATAGGTGGAGATCCAGTAGGTGGAATCCTTAAAAAAATATCAACTGATAATCTTTTGGTGGTTGGGGATGCTGCAGGAATGGTAAATCCCTTAACTGGAGGCGGAATAATAAGTGGTATGCAGGGAGGACTTATTGCAGGTGAAATTGCTGCAGCAGCCATTAAAGATGGAGATACATCCGAAAAAAGACTTTCAGAATACGATGAACGCTGCCAGAACGAGCTTGGATCTTCATTCAATAAATATATGAAGGCAAGGGACTATCTTGAAAGCCTTTCTGATGATGAACTGGATTCAATTGCAGAAGCATTTAATAAAACTGAATTCGAAAGGATAAGCACCACAGAACTTCTAAAAGTTCTTACAAAAGTTTCTCCTAAGGCCCTTTTAAAATTAGGTAAATTATTCTAATTTTATTTACTTTTTTTATATTTGTATTCACTCTATTTTTTAATATTATTTAGATTTGATTTTAAAAAATAATTATCAGAATGCATAGGAAGAAAAATATCATGGCTACCTGATGATATGCCACATCTGCAAGGGATGTCATTCTATCTTTTTCTGTAAAGAGAGATAAATAAAGGGGGATTGCGGCTAAACCTGCGGGAAGAACGGCAACTAAAAATTGAATAAGGTTCATCTGGCCGTTAATAAGTATATAAACTAAAAGAAGACCTGCAACGCCTGCTAAAATACTTGCAGGGACTGTTTTGGATTTATACATCAAATACGTACACATACCTCCAATATACATGAAAAGGTATACGCTTAAAGGTACCAGAAATATGTTGCCCAGTAATACACAGCATGAAGCAATTCTAAGCACAGTATTTGTGGCTGTACTTGCAAAAGGAGCAATTAAAGTATCTTTAAGCCTTATAGGGGGTAAGGTGTATAAAAGCTGATTTAAAAGCATTAATCCTAAAATTATAGTAAAAGCCGGCTTTAAAGTGTATAATGAAACAATAAAAACTGAGACAATCAGAAATCCGGCAAAAAGTACTATCCATTTACCATCTACATTATTTTTTATAAATGCTCTGTTTCTTTTAGCATGGTCTTTTCTGTCAATCTCTAAATCTGTAAGGTCATTCAGGCTGTATAATGCACCCCAGAGTACCGAAACTAATATTAGGCCCTCTAATATTTCGAAGGGATTATTAATAACAGTTCCTGCAAAATAAGCATAGGTTAGCGCAAGAAGATAAGCATTAACATTTTTTGATGCCCAGGTGATTCTTGTGGATTTAATAAGGGTTTTTATCATTTATTTTTCCTCATTATCGACGTCGTACTTTATTCATTGTTCCAGTAGTCCTAACTCATTTTCCAGGGCGTTACATATAAATCTTGGCTTAAGCCCGTATTTTTGTATATATTTTTTAATTATCACTTCGTCAGCATTTTCAATGTGCATTTTAACTATATTTATGGTTTCCATCTGTGAATAGGATATTTCAACTCCCTGAAAGAATATTTTCAGGATAATTTTAATGAATGTTGAAAATGGACCAAAGTCAGAGAATATATCATATTTTTCTCCTCTTATATAAACTCTCCAGGCAGTCTGAAAGATGATATTTATCTTTTTAAACTCTTTTCTATGTTTTAAATATTCACGTATGCAAAGTAGATAAAAATAAAATGTTTTAAAACCTTTTTTATCTGTCCATTTACTGAATCCCACTGGTTTTTCTCCGAAAAAATGTGAATCATGAAAATTATCTGCAATAAGAACTGCATCATATTTTGAAAGTTTCTCATAGATTTCTTCTTTACTTTTAACATTTAGATCTTCAGCAACAGTTTCAAAAAGAGCGTCGAATACCTGTCTGGAGCTTGCATTAACATCTTTTAAGTCAAAGTTAATATCATAAACATCTAAATCTGCATTTTCTAATGCATAGTAAATATTAGCTGATTTACCAGTTCCTGGGGCTCCAATTACATGGATGATCTTCCCTTTCCTGGTTTTTAAACCTTTAAATGTTTTATATAGTTCTCTGTAAGAACGGGTAATAAGGAAATGCGTATTATCCTCAATAGAACTTACCTTGTATTTTTTCATAATTTAATATATTAATTTTTAAAGTATAAAATTAGTGATTCAATTATTTATGATTAATAAAGCTTTATTTCCATCTATTTATCAAAATTTTTAATTTATCATATTTTAAAATAATCTGGATTGAATTTTTGGATGTTAAAGCTGATTTGTATGATTTTTATCAAGTTTAAGTTTATTTATTCTCTCTATTAAATTATACATTTTAACACACTAAATATGATTATTTTAGAATATTTTATTACTTTTTAAAATCATAATTATCTTTAAAAATGTGAGGCTTTAAAATGGCAAAATATAGGTGTGTGGTTTGTAATTACATTTTTGATGAAGAAACAGAGGGCATTAAATTTGAAGATTTATCTGATGACTGGAAATGTCCTATATGTAATGTATCTAAAGACTTGTTTGTTCCCTTAAAAGAAAAAGGAGAGAAAATTGAAAAAAAGGTAGAAGTGACAGTATCTGATGTACTGGTGGATCAGATGGTGGAATGGGGTGTAAAATATGTTTTTGGAATGCCTGGATCATCTGTTTTAGGAATCATAGAATCTATAAGAAAAAATGACAAAATAAAATACATACAGGTAAGGCATGAAGAATCAGCAGCAATCATGGCCTCGGCTCACGGTAAACTTACAGGACATGTTGCAGCATGTCTAACCATTGCAGGTCCGGGTGCAACTAATTTAGCAACAGGATTATATGATGCATCTCTGGATCATTCTCCTGTTTTAGCCCTGACTGGAATGGTTAAAAGACAGATAATTGGGCCGGGATCATTTCAAGAAATTGATCAGTATTCTTTTTTTAAACCAGTATCTGTATTTGATAAAACTTTGATGTCGGTAGAGCAAACAGTTCCACTTACAACATTAGCAATTAAACATGCTTTGATTGATGGAGGAGTTTCCCATCTTGGCATTCCATTAGATCTTCAAAGTAGAGCATATGACGGTGCAGAAATAATGCCCTTTGAGGGAAGTTTTCCCAATAAATCAATATCACAACCGGAAATTATGATAAAAAAAGCTGCTAATGTCATCAATAAAGCTGAAAGGCCAGTAATAATTATAGGATTTGGCGCTAAAGGCCAGGGAGATAATATAATTGAACTGGCGGAAAAGATTTCAGCACCAATTGTGACAACATTCCGGGGAAAGGGAGTAATAGACGAATATCATGAACTTTATGTAGGCAGTCACGGAGGAATTGGATCAACCGCTGCAACAAAACTGGTTCAAAATTCAGATCTTTTAATTGTAATTGGATGCTCATTCTCAAATCAAGCCCGGATTCCTGAGAAGAAGAGAATGGTGCAGATAGATATAAATCCAATGATGATAGCCAAAAGATTCCCGGTGGATGTTGGTCTATTTGGAAATTCTACAGTAATTGTTCCCCAGCTTAAAGATTTAATTAAAGAAAACAGAAAAGAATCATATCTGGATGAAATAAGAAGATTAAAACAGGAATGGATCGACATACTGGAAAAAGAAGCAGATTCAAGCATAACTCCATTAAGACCCCAGTATATTGTGAAACTTTTAAATGAAAAGGTGTCCGATGATGCAATAATAACACTGGATGTGGGGGATAATGGCTGGTTTTTTGGAAGAAATTTCTGGATGAAAAATACGCAGGAAATGATATTTTCTGGCTATTTAGGTACAATGGCATTTTCACTTCCAGCGGCACTCACAGCACAATTAATTTACCCTGAAAGGCAGGTAATATGCACTGCTGGAGATGGGGGGTTTGCAATGATCATGGGCGATTTCATGACCGCAGTAAAATATGAGCTGCCAATAAAGGTTTTTATATTCAATAACGGTGAACTGGGAATGATAAGGATGGAACAGTTAATGGAGGATTATCCCAATTACGAAACCAAGTTACATGAATTTGATTTTGCAAAATATGGTCAAAATTGCGGAGGTGAAGGAATAAGAGTAGATACTTCAGATGAACTACCTGGTGCTGTGGACAGGGCATTAAAAGCAAAAGGGCCAATTATTGTGGATATAAATACAGATCATCGAAGATTTATACAGTAAAACATTTAGAAATACTAAATCAAAGGATTACTCTCCTAAATATACTATTATTTATACTACTTTGTAATGAAATTAGATCATGGCAGATAAAAGAGAAAAAATTAAAGACTCTCCAGAAAATAGAAAGAAATGCGCATGTCCCTACTGCCCGAGTTACCCACATAATTGCAGTGGAGATATTCTCTACTGTGCAACGGGTAAAAGCAACTGCGATATCCATCCAGAAGGATGCATCTGTAACACATGCCCTATTTATTATGAATATGGATTAAATGGATTCTATTTCTGCGATAAAGATCAATTAGGCAGATATAAAATCTCTATGCGTAAAAAAAAGTCTGAAGAAGACGATTCATCCTATAAAAATATAGTAAACATAAAGGAAATAGCTGCAACAGGTAGAAGCATCGTATCTTCAATGGGTTCTCTTAAAAAGCTGCCATTCTCCTTAAATGATCTTCATTTTATTCCGGCCCAGGTTGATAAGATTCCTTTAAATATGGATGAAGAAGTAAAAGCTGAAATAATACTGGGAATAAAAGCTAAAAGGCCGTTAAAGTTATCTTCACCAATTATGATCTCTGGAATGAGCTTTGGAGCAGTTTCTAAAAACGTAAAGCTTATTATTGCCAGGGCGGCTGCTGATCTTAATATCGCCTTTAATTCTGGTGAAGGGGGTATACTTCCAGAAGAAGTTGAAATAGCTAGAAAACAGATGATTATTCAGTATTCCACAGGAAGATTTGGTATTACTGAAGAAATACTTAAATCAGCCCCTGCAGTGGAGATACGGTTTGGTCAGGGAGCATACCCTGGTAAAGGAAGTTATTTACCTGCAGATAAAATAACCGCCGAAATTGCCCGGATGAGAGGCTTAAAAGAGGGTGAATCTGCATATTCTCCATCCAATCACTTTGATATGAAAGATCCACAGGAAATCAAAGAGAAGGTAGATGAACTTCAAAAAATTACAGGAGGAGCGCCTGTAGGTGCTAAAATTGGCTGTGGCAATGTAGAAAATGATATTAATATTTTAGTTGATTCAAAAGTAGATTTTATAGCCCTTGATGGTTTTGGAGGAGGTACAGGGGCAACAGATCTTTATGTGAAGGAGAATGTGGGCATCCCCATCACTGCAGCACTACCCAGGGCTTTTAAGTTATTAAATGAATTGGAAGTTAAAGACAGAATTTCTCTAATTGCAAGTGGAAAACTCCTTGATTCTGCAGATTTTGCTAAATGTCTTGCATTAGGTGCAGATGCAGTTTACATAGGAACTGCAGCCCTTATAGCTATTGGATGTGAACAATACAGAATTTGTTACACTGGAAAATGCCCTACTGGAATTGCAACACAGAATCCACACCTGATGGAGCAGTTAGATATTGGTGCAGGAGCCAAAAGACTTAAAAATTTTGTTAAAGTTTCAACACAGGAAATAACTAATTTAACCCGTATTGTTGGGAAAAATGATGTTAATATGTTAAATAAGGACGATTTAGTTTCATTGGATAAGGATTTATCAAAGATTATAGGGGTTAAATGGGTTAACGGCGAATATATTAATTGAAGGAGAATTATTTATGAAAGTTCAATGTATAACAGAAGAATCATTATTCAGACCTGAAGCAGTAAGGTGGCGGGATAGAATGAACCTCCTTGAACCTATGGGTGATGCACTGGTTATTTTACCGTGCAGCATGAGAAAACCCTATTCTTCCTCAAGATCCCATATGATTTTCCAGAAATATACAAAAGGCATCCAGGAAGTCATATTAACATCTCCATTTGGTATCTGCCCTCGTGAGCTGGAAAAAACATATCCAATACAATCTTATGACACATCCACAACAGGAGAATGGTCTCATGAAGAAATTAAAGTTGTGGGAGAATGTTTAAGAAATTATGTTGGTGAAAAAGAGGTAATAGCACATGTAGAGGGAGGATACAGGCAAGTATGTGAAGAATATCTTGATGATGCTATTTATACATCCGGAGGCAAAACAACATCTCCAGAATCCATAAAAAATCTTAAAATGGAAGTAAAAAAGCATCCGAGAATTAGGGGAAGGACTAAAACACTGCACATGCTCAGATCAATTGCTAGATATCAATTTAACACTAAAAAAGCAGATGCACTAATACCGGATGATGTAAAAATCATTGGAAGATTTGATAGAAGAATAATCAGGGATGGAAAACAAATAGCCACTTTACACTTTAATAATGGATTTTATTCTCTGAATTTAAAGGGAGGAGACATATTAAAGGATATTGGAGTTAAATGGGTAGAAATTGGCTTTGAACTTAAAACAAACACCCTGTTTTCTCCTGGAGTTGAAGATGCCCATAATGATATAATTCCAAATGATGAAGTGGTAATTTTAAAAGATAATGAAGTTGCTGCTGTTGGGAAGGCTGTATTAAGTGGAAATGAGATGAAAAGAGCCAGCAAAGGTATTGCAGTAAAAATCAGGCACCGAAAAAAACAAAACCCTCAAAAATCATGATTTTTTGGGGCATGGAAAAAACAAAGTTTTTTCCGGTTGTGAAACTCAGTTTCACAAACACCGAAAGTTCTATGAACTTTCGAGTGTAATTTGCAAAGATATAAATAACTTTAAATATCATAAATAAAGACAATTAAAATACCCCTATTTTTAAATGATATTGGCTTTAAAAAGATTTATTTAAGCTTTAGGGGTTAGAATTAACATAAAATACTTATTTAGTAGAATAAAATAAAAATTTAATTTATTAGAGGAGATATTATGGCAGATGAATTAATAGAAAAAGTAAGAGATGCAGTGGCAACAGTACCTGACCCTCACATGGGTATAAGCATAGTTGAAATGGGAATTCTTCAAAATATTGAAATAGAAGAAAATGAACAAACTGTTGCCAAAATCACAATTAGACCAACCAATCCTGGATGTATGAGTGCAGCAAACATAGCAATGAACGTTAAGGTAGCTGCTGAAAAGGTTGATGAAATAGATAAAGCTGAAATAATTGTCGAAGGTCACATGATGGCTGACGCTATCTGTGAAATGGTAAATAAATAAAATTCTTTATTTAATGGTGTAGTTAAATGAAACATCCATGGAACGTTGTTGTTGTAACCGGCGTTCCTGGAGTTGGTAAAACATCACTCTGTAGAAAAATTAGCAAAGAATTAGAATATAATTACGTTAATTATGGAGATCTCATGCTTGAAATAGCAAGAAGCAGAGATCTTGCATCTACAGACCAAGAAATGTTCAGTCTTCCTATTGAAGAACAATATGAAATCTGGAAGACTGCTGCTTTAATAATAAAAGGTTTAAATCAGGTTATTATTGATTTACATGGTGTGGATCAATCTAAAATTGGTTACATCCTTTCATTACCTGTTGAGATCATTTATCCGGATATTATCATGGTTATTGAAGCATCAGAGGATAAAATATTCTTTAGAAGACATAAAGATCATAAAGAACGGATAGAAGACACTACAGTAACTTTAAAAGAACATAAATGGTTTTTAAGAATTACCATGGCTATTTGTTCTGTGATTTTTGGATGTAATTTGGCAGTATTAAAAAATGACAATTTTGAGGATTGTTTATTACAGATGAGAAATATTTTAAGCAAATGAAATCCAAAATGGATATTATCAGTAAAGATTATATATGATGAAGTTTAAATCTTGAAACTACCTTTTTGTAGGTTTATGGATTGTTAAAAATCCTGAATATATATTATCATATTACTAATTCAATGGGGGCCCGTGGCTCAGCTTGGTTAGAGCGCACGGCTGATAACCGTGAGGCCCTGGGTTCGAATCCCAGCGGGCCCATTGATTTTTTTTATTTCGAGTATCAATGTTAATCTTCTGATAATTTAATTTTTAAGAATACCTAAATAATAATTTAATTAAAAAAATGAAAAATGGTTACAAAAAAATTTATATCTAAAAAAAATACATATAATAATCTGGAGCAATGTGGTAATTAATTACCTCATTTTATTATATTTTTTTTAAAACAACCAATCAGTGCTCATTTTGACAATATTTAGTCATTACTTGATTTTATAAATTCATTTAGTTTTTCAAGAGTTTTACCTGATTTAACAGCGTTTCGTGCTATTTTAAATCCATGCTTAAAGTCTTTTGCAGCACCAGCAATAAAAAGAATAGCCCCTGCATTTACAAGGCATAAATCAAGTCTTGCTATATCCATTTCACTTTCTTCATTACCCTTTAAAACCCCAAGCACAATTTCTTTATTCTCATACA
The DNA here is from genome assembly GCA_030017655.1 of Methanobacterium sp. Lineage (NCBI taxonomy): Archaea > Methanobacteriati > Methanobacteriota > Methanobacteria > Methanobacteriales > Methanobacteriaceae > Methanobacterium > Methanobacterium sp. The sequence continues at coordinate 29,692 of JASEIM010000020.1, forward strand.
GACTTGAAGATGCTTTAATTAATTCTCTATCTGGCCTTTTTATACCAAAATCTTCAGGATATATTTCTTTTACTTCTATTTTATCATTATAAAGTATCGCCATCTTTGTTTTCCCGATGGTAGAAATTTCATCCATTGCAGGATTTCCTTCTTCATCAAATCCATGAACAACCAGCGCCTTCTTCACTCCAAGGTTTTTAAGCACATTAGCCATTACTTCAACATACTGGGGATCAAAGACCCCAAGAAGTTGGATATCTGCATTTGCAGGAGATGTTAAAGGCCCTAAAATATTAAAAACAGTTCTAATTCCAAGTTCTTTTCTAACATGCATTACATTTTTCATTGCAGGATGGAAATTAGGGGCAAACATGAACCCTATATTGCTTTTTTCCATACATCTTTCCACTTCCCTGGCATCTGCATCAATTTTAACCCCCAGAGCTTCGAGTATATCTGCACCACCGCATTTACTTGTTATACTCCTGTTACCATGCTTTGCTATTACAACACCGCATGAAGCAGCTATTATTGCGGAAATAGTACTTATATTAAATGTTTTTAAATTATCACCTCCTGTTCCGCATGTATCAACAAGTGGAGCATTTATATTTGGAGAAACAGGCACACAGATTTCACGCATAGCTTTTACAAAGCCTGTTATTTCATCTACTGTTTCTCCTTTTATTGAAAGGGCGGTTAAAAAAGCAGATATCTTGGAATCACTTAAATTTCCACTTATTATCTGCATCATACAGTCATAAGCTTCATTTTCATCTAAATTAAGACCAGATACTACTTTTTTTAAATAGTTGTCCATCATAAAAATCACAAATTAACTTTCGTTGCCTCTTTTAGCTCTTTGCAAAATTTACCAATTTTTTGAAGCACTTTCTCTTTATTATTAAGATTTTCAGTGATAATATTTAATATAGCGCTGGCAACAATTGCACCATCTGCACCAGCAGTGATAACCTCCCTCACGTGTTCAGGTCTGGAAATACCAAAACCAACAGCTATTGGAATCTCACTATGCGCTTTTATACGTTCTATAAGTTCAACAGTACTGATTTTAAGCTCATCCCGTGCCCCGGTAATCCCCATAACTGCAACAACATAAAGGAAGCCAGAACACATTTCTAATATTTCTTGAAGTCTCTCATTGCTTGTTGTCTGGGCAGCCATGAAAATCTGCTGAACACCATGCTTTTCTGCCACTTCAAGAGCATCTTTTGCTTCTTCAGGAGGCAAATCAGCTGCAAGGATGGCATTAGCTCCACTTTCTTTTGCAGTTTTATAAAATTCATCAAGACCCATTTTGTAAATTAAATTGTAGTACGTCAAAATTCCAATGGGTATATCTGTAAATTTCCGAACACTTCTTATAAATTCAAACCCTCTTTTAGTAGTCATACCAGAATTAAGAGCCCTTATATCTGCTAATTGGACTGTGGGTCCATCTGCGACTGGATCACTGAAGGGAAAACCTATTTCAAGGGCATCAGCACCATTTTCAACAAATGTTTTAACAATTTTAATAGATGTTTCAAAGTCTGGATCACCTGCAACTATAAAAGGAATTAATGCACCTTCTTTCCTGGCTTTTAATCTATTAAATACATCTTCATAGGTTTCAATATTCATAAATTTACCCCCATAAGCTTTGCAAGTATATCAACGTCTTTATCTCCCCTACCTGAGAGATTTATGACAATGGTTTTTCCTTTGTTTTTCCTTGCATACTTTTCGGCCATTCCGACTGCATGAGAGCTTTCCAGTGCAGGTAGAATCCCTTCATATTCTGAAAGAAGCTTAAAACCTCTAAGGGCTTCCTCATTTGTTACAGGATAATATTCTGCACGCCCTTCACTACTTAAAAATGCATGCTCTGGCCCTACACCAGGATAATCAAGACCAGCAGATATTGAATGAGCTTCAGCTATTTGTCCATGATCATTTTGGAGAACAAAGGAGAGAGATCCATGTAAAATCCCTTCAGTACCTGCACTGATTGTTGCACCGTGTTTGCCATCTAATCCTTCGCCTCCACCTTCAGCGCCAATAAGATTTACTTCTTTATCATCTATAAATTCGGAAAATATCCCCATGGAATTACTTCCACCACCGACGCATGCTATTACTGCATCTGGAAGTTTTCCCTCTTTTTCAAGGATGTCTGCTTTAGTTTCTTTACCAATAACTTTCTGGAAGTGTTTTACCATCATGGGATAGGGATGAGGACCCATTGTAGATCCAATAAGATAATGGGTTGTATCTGCACTTGAAACCCAGTCTCTAAATGCGTCATTGATCGCGTCTTTCAATGTTTTTGAGCCGTTTTCGACGGGTATAACTTTTGCCCCGGATAGTTCCATTCTGAAGACATTTAATTTTTGCCTTTCTACATCTTCACTGCCCATATAAACTTCAGTTGGGATTTGGAGAAGTGATCCAATTACTGCAGTTGCAATTCCATGTTGTCCTGCCCCGGTTTCTGCTATTAATCTTGTTTTACCCATATACTTCGCAAGAAGCCCCTGTCCGAGGGTGTTATTTATTTTATGAGCTCCTGTATGGAGTAAATCCTCACGTTTCAGATAAATTTTACATCCTAATTTTTCTGATAGATTACGTGCATGATAGAGGGGTGTTGGTCTCCCTGCAAACTCTCTTAAATAATATTCAAGTTCTTCATTGAATTTTTTATCATCTTTGAATTTTAAAAATGCCCTTTCCAGTTCTTCAAGGGCAGGAATCAGGAGTTCTGGTACAAAAACCCCCCCGTATTTACCGAATTTCCCATCTAAAATCATCAGATCACCTTGCATTTTTTCATAAATTCTTTAAATTTAAGTGAATTTTTAATTCCAGGACAATCTTCAATGCCTGAATTTACATCAACATAATCAAAATTCTCTTTAATTATTTTTCCTTCTTTTTCAATCCTTTCTATGTTCATTCCACCTGCAAGAAACAATTTGATATCAGGATTACTCATTTTTGCAACTTCGGCCCCTTTAATTGCTGTTTGGAGCGGAATTTGTTTTCCAGTTCCGCCACTTTTTCCAGAAATCATGGAATCAAACAATAAATAATCACAGACCTTAGAAAACTGCTCTATTTCTTCAATTTTAACTTCATCAATATTTTCAGCAATTCCAATTGCTCTAATGATGTTAATTCCATTTATTTCAGAAATTTCTTCAGGGGATAATGAATGTAACTGCACATTTTTGATATCACATTTTTCTACCTTTTTAATGACTTCTTCAGCACTATCTGGTTCCATTACCAGCACGGCTTTATCCGTATCTTTCATGGAATTTTTCAGTTCATTTATTTTCAGGGTATCAACGAATCTCATGGATCGTTTAATATTGATAAACCCTATAAAGTCAGGATTAAGTTTTTCTGAAGATTTTAAATCTCCAGATCTTGTAATTCCACAGATTTTAGCCTTCATTTTCTTCAACCTTTATGTTTTTTCCTGCTTTAACCAGTTCTTCTACTTTTTTAGATATATCAACTGATTCCATTATGCTGGAACCGATTAAAACTGCATCAGCACCATAGCTTCCAAGAAGTTTAATATCTTGTCCATTTTGCACTCCGCTTTCTGATACAAGAATTATATCTTCAGGTACATGTTTTGCTAGCTTTTCTGTTCTTTTAAAGTCAATACTGAAATCATTGAAGTTCCGGTTATTTATTCCGATTATATTTGCCCCTGCTTTTTTGGCTATTTCTATTTCTTCTCTGTTTTTACACTCCACAAGAGCATCCATTTCAAAATAATGGCATAAATCAATTCCAAATCTCAGATCTTTATATAAATCTGCCATCAGGAGCACTGCACTTGCTCCACAGGAACGGGCTTCATAAATCTGGTATTCATCAATAATAAAATCCTTTCTAAGGACAGGTAACTTGGTGGTTTTAGATGCAATTCGCAGATTTTTAACACTGCTTTTAAAGAACATTTCTTCGGTTAATACAGAAACTGCACTTGCTCCTCCTTTTTCATATAAATGAACCACATCTTCAACCATTAGATTGGAAATATCACCTTTAGATGGTGATGCTGGTTTGTACTCACAGATTATGGAAATATCTTTTTCATTAATAATTGCCTTTTTAAAATTTGCCCTTATCTTCGTAACCCTGATATTTTCTTTTAATTCGCTTAAAGGCCGATATTTCATTTCTCTTTTAAGTATTTTCTTCCTTTCGGTGATTATTTGTGAAAAACTGATCATGAACCCACTTCCAGGAAGTTTTTAATTATTTGAACACCTTGAGCAGTCCCTATGGACTCTGGATGAAATTGCAGGCCGAAAACAGGACTATCAACATGTTTTATTCCCATAATAGTCCCATCATCTGTTTTTGCAGTGATTTCTATACATTCCGGAATGCTCTCTTTATCACAGATAAGTGAATGATATCTTGTAGCTTCCATGGAATTTTCAACCCCTTTAAAGATTCCATCATCTGTATGGTGAATTTTGCTCAATTTACCGTGAATTGGCTTAGCTCTTGTAATTTTACCTCCAAACGCTGCAAAAATTCCCTGATGCCCTAAACATACTCCTAAAATAGGAATTATACCATTAAATTCTTTTATCACGTCCATGCAAATCCCAAAATCTCTTTTGTTTAATGGATTTCCAGGACCTGGAGAAATGATTATTTGATCTGGATTAATTTGCCTTATTTCTTCAACACTGATTTCATCATTTCTTTTAACCATAATGTCCTTTTCAAGTTCCCCTATTAGCTGATATAAGTTATAGGTGAAGGAATCATAATTATCAAGTATAAGTATCATTTTTAGTCCTCCAAACTTGAAATATTCTTACCACTTGCAAGTTCAAGGGCTTTTACAAGTGCCTGTGCCTTATTTTCACATTCAAAATACTCATTTTCAGGTATAGAATCATATACGATTCCTGCTCCTGCCTGTAATTTGGCTCTATATCCTTTACATATTAAAGTCCTTATAACAATTGCAAAATCAGCATTTCCATTCAGAGAGAAATAACCTAAAGCACCACCATAAGGTCCTCTTGAAATTCCTTCAAGTTCATTAATTATTTCCATTGCCCTTATCTTGGGGGCACCGCTTAAAGTTCCTGCAGGGAAAATAGATCCAAATGCATCTACCGCAGTCATATCCTCTCTTAATTTTCCTATAACGTGAGAAACTATGTGCTGTACATGCGAAAACTTTTTTACAGCCATATATTCGGGGATGATTACAGAATCAAATTCACTTACTTTCCCTACATCATTTCTTGCAAGATCAACAAGCATTAGATGTTCTGCAAGCTCTTTTTCGTCATTTAATAATTCATTTTCTAATTTTTTATCATCTTCAATGTTTTTACCGCGTTTTCTTGTTCCTGCAATTGGAAATGTTTCAACGTTTCTTCCTTCAACCCTTACAAGCATCTCTGGACTTGAACCGATTATTTCAGTTTTTCCAAGTTTTAGATGATACATGTAAGGTGAAGGGTTCATTTTACGAAGATTTTTATAAATTGAAAGTTTATCCCCTTTTATTTCGTATTCACGGGCATTGGAAATCACACTCTGGAATATTTCACCTGCTTTTATTTTCTCTTTAGCAAGTTTCACCATATTTTCAAATTCTTCCTTTGAATGCTGTTGTTTTTTGAATTTGAAATCAATATTACCAATTTTATGACTTTTTTTTGCCATCTGGTTTATTTCATCTATTCTGTTTTCGCCAAGTGTAACATATTCGCATTTATTCTGTAATCTATCGAAAATTATGGAGTCTAAGAATAAACCAAATTCAAATTCAGGGTAGAAAGAATCATTTGTCTTTATATTTTCAAAATATCTTGCTGCTTCATAGGATATGTAGCCTACAAGACCCCCTACAAACCCTTTTTTTTCGAAACTTTCAGATGTCAGTTTCTTTATTTCATCAAAAGGATTTTCTGTTTCAATTTCTTCTTTCATCCCCTCTTTTTCCATAATTAAAACATTATCTTTAGCTTTTAATATTGCAACGGGTTTAAAACCTAAAACCGAAAGTCTTGAAAGTCCGCTGTCACTTTCCATTGATTCAAGGAGAAATGCACTTTCTGAGTTTCGATAAATATTTTTAAATAATTCAAAAGGAGAATCGAAGTCAATTTCAATACTCTGAGGTTTTTTTAATTTAATATTGCCAAAAACATTCACTGCCTTTCATATTGTCACCATAATTGAATTTATCACAATAAGTAGTATTCTGTAAAGTACTATTTAAAGCTTTATAGTACATATTTGTACTTTAAACCGAAATCTTAAAATAGAAAGAACTATAAAGGGATATTAAGCACAGATATGTACATTATAAAACAGGAGATCGGTATGTGGGAGAAAATAAAACATAAATTTGAAAAATTTCCGGCACGTATGAACGTAGCAAGGAAAATAGTAGAATATGGATTGTGTGTTGGTGAAAATGGCAAAATATATTGTGGTGATATTGAAATAAGTGATTTAGCAATTGCAAGAGCAGCAAATGTTGATAGGAGAAGCATTAAAACTACAGTAGATGTGATTCTATCTGATGAACAGCTTGCAAAGATATTTTCAAATATAATCCCCGCAGGGCCACTCGTTAAAAATGTAGCAAAAGATCTGGGATTTGGTGTTGTAGAGATCGAGGCTGAAGCTGAAAATCCAGGAATAATTGCCAAAGCTACAGATTTAATATCAAAGGAAAATATAAGCATTAGGCAGGTTCATGCAGGTGATCCTGAATTTGAAGAAAACCCCCGTCTTACTATTATAACAGAAAAGCCAATGGATGGAAATTTGATAAATAAATTTCTGGAGATTGAAGGAGTGATAAGGGTTTCTATATATTAGCAATAATTAAGTTTATAAGTATTGAAAATATATTTTTAAAAAGTTTTAAATTATTCAATTAAATTAATTATTAAAAACAAGGTGCAAATGATGGATACAACAATATTAATCTTATTGATACTGATATTCAGCTTCATAGGAGTTTCTGGACTTACATTTGTATTAAACAGAAATGCTGAAGCCTAAATTTTTCTAAATAGTTTTCTATTTTTTTATTTTCCTGTTTTTTCAAATTTTATTATAAATTTTGTACCATTACCGTTTTCAAGTTCTATAGATCCATTCAGCTGTTTTACAAGGGTATTTACAAGCTGCAATCCTAATGATTCTGTATTTTTAAAGTCAATGTTTTCAGGAAAACCAATACCATTATCTCCAACTATCATTTTGAGCGAATTCCCTTCCTGTAACATTTCAATGCTAATCTCTCCATAATCTTCTGGACTGTTAAATTTTAAATCTGTTTGTCCGTGAACTATGTTCACTGGAATTGAAGATCCCTCAAAATCTTTGTTTTTGGAGTCGGGAAAAACTTCATTTCCCTGGTTTTTATCTTCAAACTTGCGAACAACGTTCGCAGGGAATGCATGTTTTAAAGAATTGGTCACAAGTTCATTTAATATGAGGCCGCAGGGAATTGCAGAATCAATATCCAGCATCACACTCTCTACATTTATCTTCGATATTATCAGCCCTGATTTTATTCCATATGAGTTAAAAAGCCCCGATACCAGTTTCTGAATGTATTTTTCAATGTTAATTCTTGCCAGATTCTCGGATCTGTATAGATTTTCATGAATCATGGCCATAGATCTTACTCTATCCTGACTTTCCTTGAAAATGTCCCTGTAGTTATCATCTTTAATATATCTGGACTGAAGACTTAAAAGACTGGAAATTACCTGCATGTTGTTTTTAACTCTGTGATGAATTTCTTTTAATAAAACCTTTTTTTCTTCAAGTGAAGCTTTGATTTGTTCTTCTGCATGTTTACGATAATCTATATCTCTTGTACCACATACAAATCCCATGTGCTCATTTTCATGATTGAATATTGGAGTACCTACAGTTTCAAGCCAAACATAAGTTTCGGTATCCTTTTTAAAACGATATTCTATTTCATTAGGATATGTGTAGTACTTTGCATTCTTAAAAAATGATTTGAATGTTTCAAGATCATCAGGATGAACAAAATCCAAAACATTTTTCCCTAACAGGCTTTTTGAATCATATCCTAAAATTTTTTTAGACGAAGGACTTAAATACTGATAAACACCGTTTATATCACTTTGGGTAATTAAATCCATCATGTTATTAGTTATAAGGCTCAGATGTTTTTCTCGTTTTTCCAGTATATCCTGATTAGCCTGTAATAACTTCTGAGTCCTGTTACTATCCTCCAGAGCGATAATCTGGCGAATAAATACCAGTGTTATTATAATCACTGCTCCTCCGAGCAATACATTGGTATTGGATCCTTCAGGATAAAGATAAATCCAGAATAATAATAGATATATAAAAAAGAGCCATAATAATGGTAAATATGAACTTAAATTAATTTTAGGGGATAATTTGTATGGAAAAGATGATATATATCTGATTTTTTCATCGTTGATATAATAAATACCGGCGAGGGCGGTTAAAATATATGAAGTTGACCATCCTGCATCTAAAAGTCCGCCAGAATTATATATTCCATATAAAAATTGATATAAAAAAATTAAATTGGTAATGACAAGAATTAAAGCGCTCATAATTAACAATAATAATGGGGTTTTTTTAACCTGTCCAAACCAATTAAAAAATAAATAAAAGAGTGTAAATAACAAAAAGATATCCAAAAACAAATAAGATAACGATATAACTATGCTGAATGGGTTTTGCATCTGAAGAAGGGGATTTATTAGAACTACCCATAGAACCAGGGCAAAAGACACAATTAAAATCCCTGTATCAATAAGAATATGATATTTTTTGATATCATGGGTTTGAGTAACAGGTAGATGAAGAATACCCATTATAATCAAAGGATAATAAGCTAAATAAAAAATGTCGGCAATGGAGGGTGATGAAGGCTGATTGAAACCAATTGGAAGAACAATCCATATAATGTTACCCAAAAATGTAACCAATAAGGATAATGTAATTAAAATCCATCCTATAAATGCTCTTTTTCCATATTTAGAAGATATCTTTGATACATACAGTAAAATACTTAAAACAAGTAAATTTATGATAATAAATATGATTTTATTTAAATCAATAGAGCTGGGTACATTTATTAGGGTTTTAATGATGGAAATGAATGTAACGAAGATTAATAGATTCTTTAAAATTCTTATTTTATCCTTATCTTCCGAAACATACATAAATCATCAACCATAAGAAATTTTTATTATTAATAATAATTTAATCAGTTAATGATATTTAATTAAAAAGATGTATTTATAGTAAATACCAAATTCTTGAAAATTCAGGATCTAGAAAATTAATTGATATTAGATATAATTTATTTAATTCTCTAAAAATATATTAGTTCAATAATCACTTCCTAAAATGTTTTTATTTTAAAACGTGATTTTATGGAGGGGAAGGTTTAATGTAATAATTTAATTTTCATAAATATCTGAACAATATACATTCAAAAATGAAATAAAGTCTAAATAGCGTTTATTTTAACAAAAATAATTGAAGATTGATTAAATAAAATTGAAATAAAATCCAATATTTAATTCAGTTAAAATTAAAAATTACTGGTTGTCTTCTTCATCCAAAGCTTTTAGAAGTTCTTCCCATGCTTCCAGTGATTCTTTGGCTTCTTGATCGCTTAAAACTTCTATAGCATATCCTGAATGAACCAGTACATATCTGCCTACTTCAACATCTTCCACTAAATCCAGTTTAGCGTTTTGACGTACTCCTCCAAAGTCAACAACTGCTACATTATCGTTAATTTCTATTATTTGTGCTGGGGCTGCGATACACATTGAGATCTCCTCTTAAATAGTTTTTAATTAATAAATTTTGATTATTTAATAAAAAGTTTTAATTTCAAGCTAAATTTTTCTAAACTCAACTATTTTTAATAATTTTAATATGTAGTTCTACCATATAAAATATGCGATGGAGGAAATTTTATGGATATAGTGATTATTGGGGGAGGACCTGCCGGTAGAACTGCAGCCATTGAAGCATCAAGCCTTGGAGAAAACGTTACACTTATTGAAGGAAATAAAATTGGGGGCACTTGCCTTAATGAGGGTTGTATGGTTGTTTGCGGATTAAATGAAGTTTCAAAATTTATTATTGATGCAAAAAACTTTAAAGATCTTGGAATAATTGATGATACTCATGAAATCTCTTTTGATAAAGTAATTAGCGGCGTTAAAAATACTGTAGATAAAATCAGTCATGTTCTTGAATCTGAAACTAAAGAAGCGGGAGCAGAAATAATAAGTGGTAATGCAGAGCTTCAAAATGAAAAAGTCACAGTAAATGACGAAGAGCATGATTATGATAAATTGATTATAGCTACGGGTGCCAGGCCTTTTATTCCTGAAATTGAGGGGGCTGAAAATGCCATTACCTACAAGGATATATTAAATTTAACAGAACTTCCTGAAGGGTTAAATATAATAGGAAGTGGGATCATTGCAGCTGAATTTGCCAATATATTTTCTACTATGGGCGTAAAAGTTAATATTCTATGTAGAAATCAATTTTTAGGAATGCTTGATATGGATATTAAAACATATTTGGTTAAAAATCTTTTAACTGATGCATTTATCCATGAAAATATTCAGACAGAAACGATATACGAAGACCATATTTTAACTGAAAAAGGACAAATGGAAGGTAAAACTTTGTTCGCTGCAGGTATGATCCCCAATTCTGAAATTGCCTCAGATATTGTTAATACCAATGAAAAGGGCCATATAATTGTTGATAATCGGATGCAGACAAGCCGTGAAAACATATATGCAGCAGGAGATGTTGCCAGAAAAATAGGAAACACACCAATTTCAAGGGCAGAAGGAGTAGTAGCAGCTAGAAATGCGTGCGAAATTTATTCAGAGATGGATTACAGCCTTATTCCCTATGCAATTAATCTATATTATGATGTGGCATTTATAGATTCCAAAATCAATGGTGGAGGTATGGAAGGATATATTCCGGGCTCAGCAGGTCCAGGATCATTTTGGAGAGTTCTTGAAGGCATGACAGGCCTCACAAAGATGAATGTAAACGAAGACAGGGGCGTAAATAAGATTTTTTCAATCTCGCCTTCATCACGTACCAGTATGGCTTATATATCTAAATTATTGAGGGAAGGGCAAAAAATTGATGATTTCGATGATTTTATAGAAGTACATCCTTCAACAGATGCCATATACAAATTAATGAGATTTTTTGCAAGATTTGAATGATTAATACGTGTATAATATTAATAAACTTTAAAAGGTGATAAATAAATGTTCAATTTCAAATCTATAGGTTTTGGTATTGCAGTGGCTGTTTTATTATATTTTACATTCCTAACTTTTGGTTTAGGTTCTATGGGTATACTGGGTTTCGTTTTAGGGGCTTTATTCGGCGGTTATTTACTTGAAGGCAGCCTTAAAGATGGGGCGATCCATGGGGCTATAATAGGTTTTTCAGGTTATATAATAGCTTTAATTATCCTATTGATTATAGCAAACTTTTATTCAGTTCAAACAATTTCATTAACTACAAGATGGTTAAATCTGGGGTTAGTACTGGTTATTTATACATTTATAGGAGCATTTGCAGGAGTTTTAGGTTCTTTAATAAAAAAGAAGGTTGTAAAATAAATTTTATTCGATTAATAATTTTTATTTTTGATTTGCTTCATTAACGATTATTTTTGCAATTTTATCGGCAGATTCAAGGACTTCTTTCCTATATTTGGAAACTCTATTTTTTGTTTTATCTAAATTTTCTAAAAATTCATTTACAGTTTTATCTAAGTTATCCAGATCACTTTCAACCATAGCACCCTTAAAAACTTCCCCCATGTTGTGATATCGGCCATATTTTACCCTTAAAAGAGTTATAATTGGT
>JASEIM010000021.1 GCA_030017655.1 Methanobacterium sp.
CTGCTCAAGACGTTGAAGGTACTGATGCAGCATGTAAAGTGGTAATCCTTGCAAATTCAATAATGAATAGGGATGTTAGTTTAAAAGATGTAGAAGTAGTTGGAATATCAAAGATTACTCAAGAAGCAATTTCACTGGCAAAAAATGAAGGTTATCTCATCAAACTCATAGGTGAAGTATCTGAAGATACTCTTGAAGTTTCACCAAGACTTGTAAGAGATGGATCTCCTTTTGCAGTGGATGGTACTTTAAATGTTGCAACCCTTAAAACAGACCTTGCAGAGGACGTTACTGTTGTTGGAAAAGGAGCAGGATCTATTGAAACCGCTTCTGCAATTTTAAGTGACATAATAAGTATTTATAAAGCCAAAAGTTGATTTTTATTGGAGTTGAAGAAAATATCATGTATTTTCTGAACTATCGAAACTAAAGTTTCGAATGTTTACGAAACTTCGTTTCGTAACCGCAAAAAAAGTAAAACTTTTTTGCAGGCCCGAACACATCGTGTTCGACGGCCCAAAATATAAAAACTGTCGAAAATCAAAGCAATCAAAAACTTTAGTTTTTGATGCCCCAAAATTCAAAGAATTTGAGGGATTTTCGAGTCCCAAAAATTCTATGAATTTTTGAGGAATATTTTGGAGATTATTAAATGAAATATGTAGTAGTTATTGGAGATGGGATGGCAGATTATCCTTTAGAGGAATTGAATAATAAAACACCTCTTCAAGCATCAGTAATCCCTAATATGGATTATATTGCATCTAATGGTGTTAATGGGTTTCTAAAAACAATTCCTAATGGAATGGAACCTGGATCTGATGTTGCTAACCTTGCTATAATGGGTTACAATCCTAAAAAATATTATACTGGAAGAGGGCCGCTTGAAGCTGCCAGTATTGGTGCTAACCTTAATTCAGGAGAAGTTGCCTTTAGATGTAATTTTATAACTGCAAAAGATGGAAAATTAGCTGATTTTAATGCAGATCATATTTCTACAGAGGAATCAAAGGAGCTCATTAAATCATTAAATCAGGAATTTAGAGATACTGGAAAATTCTATCTGGGTGTAAGTTACAGAAATTTATTTGTAGTGAAAAATGAACACCTTGCATCTTTAAAGTCAACACCACCCCATGATATTGTTGGAGAAAATATAGAAGAAAATCTTTTAAGACCATTTAATGATAAAAATGCACAATTATTAAACGAGATTATGAAAAAATCCATGGAATTATTAAAGGATCATTCAGTAAATAAAAAGCGGATTAATAATGGAAAAAATCCCGCCAATATGATCTGGCTATGGGGACAGGGAATTAAACCGGATATGCCATTATTCAATGAAAAATATGGCTTAAATGGCGCTACAATAACAGGAGTAGACCTTATAAAAGGAATAGGAGTTTATCTGGGCCTTAAAAATATCGAAGTTCCTGGAGCAACCGGTTATTTCGATACAGATTATGAAGCAAAGGCCAGACATGCAATTAATGCATTAGATAACCATGATATCATATTTATTCATGTTGAAGCTCCAGATGAAGCAGGACATGCCGGAAACATTGAAGAAAAGATTAAAGGTATTGAAAGCATAGATTCTAAAATTGTGGGAAAACTTTTAGATGAACTTCCAAAATTTGATGATTATGCTATATCCATATTGCCTGACCATGCAACTCCTATAAGAGTAAAAACCCATACTGTTGACCCTGTACCATATGCTATGTTCTCAACTAAAGGATTTAAAGATGATACTAGCCAGTATAATGAATTTTCAGCAAAGAGAGGTTCATTGGGAACAATTAAAGGATATAAATTTATGAATAACTTTTTAAAAATTTGATCTTTATAATCCATAATATTTTATATAAATAGGTTATAAATCGATATTGTATTATAATTTTTACTCTATTTGAGTTAGTTTAAATATTGATATTAGTGATTTTATTTAGGAGATGATTCAGCTGTCAAAATATATTATTGTAACTGGGGGAGTTGTAAGTTCAATAGGAAAAGGAATAACCGCAGCATCAATTGGAAGAATACTGCGTTCATATGGTATTGATGTAACTGCAATAAAGATAGATCCATACTTAAACTGGGATTCAGGAACATTAAACCCTTACCAGCATGGAGAAGTATTTGTAACAGAGGATGGTATGGAAACTGACCTGGATTTAGGTCATTATGAGCGATTTTTAGATACTGAACTATCTGGTGATTCCAATATAACAACCGGGAAGGTATATTCCTCGGTAATTGATAAAGAAAGGAAAGGAGACTATCTTGGAGCATGTGTTCAAATAATTCCCCATATTACCGATGAAATCAAATCAATGATAAGAAAAATAGCCAGTAAAAGTGAAGCTGATGTTGTTCTGGTTGAAATTGGTGGAACTGTAGGAGATATTGAAAGTCAGCCATTTTTAGAAGCAGTAAGACAGTTACGTAACGAAGAAGGTCATGATAATGTAATGTTCGTTCATGTAACTTATGTGCCTTATTTAAGGGCTGCTGGAGAATTTAAAACTAAACCAACACAGCACAGCACAAAAGAGTTAAGAAGTACAGGTATAAACCCTGATATGATAATTTGCAGGTCTGAACTTCCTATTGATGATCCATTAAAACAAAAAATTGCTCATTTCTGTGATGTTGAACGTAACGCTGTAATAAATTGTCCAGATGTTAATTCAATCTATGAAGTTCCATTAATCCTTAATGAAGAAAATGTAGGAGAATATGTACTTAAAAGGTTAAAGATGGATGCGAACCATCCTGACCTGACTCATTGGAGTAAAATTGTAGAATCTCTTAAAATTAAAGAACCTGAAGTAAGCATTGGAATTATTGGAAAGTATGTAGAACTTGAAGATGCATACATAAGTATAAGAGAAGCCCTAAAACATGCAGCAGCAGAATTAGGAGTTAAAGTACATATAGAATGGATCAGTGCTGAAGATTCCATAGATATAGATAAACTTGAAGGACTCAATGCATTGTTAATACCTGGAGGATTTGGTGAAAGAGGTATTTCAGGAAAATTAGATGCAGTAAGATATTCAATTGACCATAAAGTTCCATTATTTGGAATTTGTCTGGGAATGCAGGCCATGGTTATTGAATTTGCACGAATGAACGGTTTTGAAGATGCAAATAGTACAGAATTTGACCCGGAAACGAAGAATCCAGTTATAGACATTATGCCTGAACAGATAAAGGTTGAATACATGGGTGGATCAATGAGGCTTGGTTCTTATCCTTGCAGCATTAAAAAAGGAACGTTAGCATATGATGCATACCAGGAGAAATCTGTAGATGAACGTCACAGGCACAGATTTGAATTTAACAATGATTTCCGTGAAATCTTACAGGAAAAGGGTTTGGTGATCTCTGGCATATCTCCAAATTATTTACTTGTTGAAATGATAGAACTCGAGGATCATCCATGGTTTTTAGGATGCCAGTTCCATCCAGAATTTAAATCAAGACCTAATAAAGCACACCCTATCTTTGTATCATTTATGAAAGCAGCATTTGAGAATAAAAAAGATGAAAATGAATAAATATATAAACAGTTCTAAGTGATGACATGTTTACAAATATTCCCCTAATCTGTGCAGTTATAGCAGTTATAGCATGTTTTTATGCAGCTTATTCTGACTTAAAATCTGGAATCATATCCAACAAACTTACATTCCCTTTGATTGGGATTGGAATAGCCTTAAATGCTCTTAATTCTTTTATAATTAATGATCCATGGTTTATTGTCAAAGGACTTATATTCATAGCAATAGTATATATTATAAGTTATATTTTCTGGAGAATGGGAGCATGGGCAGGTGGAGATGCCAAATTATTCACAGCATTAGCAGCTTTATTACCAGTCCAACCGTTAATTATACAGTACAGCTTATTTAATGTGAATTTTCCGGTTATTTCAAATTATGGTTTTCCCATAACCATCATATTAAATAGTATAATCTCATTGCTACCGTTCCTTCTAATTTATGTCTTATTTATAGTTTTAAGCTCAAAGAGATATCTTATAGACGAATTAATCTCTCCGATTAAGGATTATAAAAAGAATATTATTTCGACTCTGGTTATAACATCAGCAGGGACATTAACTGTATTGATAGCTGCTTATCTGCCTTATAAATTAATGATCATTCTTTTAATACTTATCTTCATCTTCTCGTTCATAATTTCCAAGCTACCAGACACAATTAAAGCTGTAGTAATAACTGTTTTAACTTTATATGCTTTATATACCGGTCCCCAATTAACTATAATTAGTATAATCACTCTTTTTGTTACATTGACCATTGTAAGGATTATTTTAAAAATCCTGACTACAATAACTAAAAAAGCACTTCAAGATGATTATAAAGTTGAAGAGCTTAAGGAAGGAATGATTCCTGCATTTAAGATATATGAGCAGGATGATAAAATAATTATTGATGACAAAGGAATAATGGACAAAATCAGAGAATCAGCTAAAAAAGGAGATGTATTTGGTTTAATGAGACCTGAAGGTAAACTCCTGATAGGTACAATGGCAGCAGGTTTGTCTCAAGATGATATAAATTTTTTAAATAAACTGGTTAAGGAAAACAGAATTGAAAATAAGATTACTATCAAAAAAGGGATCCAGTTTGCCCCTTCAATTTTAATTGGGGTCATTATTTCTCTTTTTATTGGAGATCTGGTTTTAATTTTACAAAAGATATTTTATATGATTTATTACTGAGATAATATCTTTAATAAATCATTAATATATTGAATAATCAAATAAATCCATTAAGTATTAATAATCTATTAAATACAGAATATTTATATAACCCTAAACATAAAAGATAAAATAATGATAGAAATTGATAATAAAGGACAGATTTCAGCAGAGTATTTGTTATTAATAGTGGTTCTATTACTTATCATGGCTACTGTTACAATACCTCTTGTTGGAAGATCAATTGATGCAAGTAATGATATTTCATGGGCTTCAGATGCTAATATAGCAGTTGATAGCATTGTAAATGCAGTAAATATTGTTTACTCAAACGGTCCTAACTCAAAAAGGTCTTTAAATTTTTATATACCTGAAACAATGAATTTTCAAACAAATGGAAAAACAGTAAGTCTTTCTGTGGTTCTATCAAATGGTACTACACATTATGTAAATTCTACTACAAATTATCCAATGAACGCAAATAATCAAGTTTTAACTAAAGGTAAATGGTACAACGCTACTATTACTTGGAATAGTAGATCAAACATTAACGTAAACGTTATAGCAGCATAGCATCGAGGAATTATTAATGAATATCTTTACATTTATTGGTGATATAGTTATACGGTTGTTTAATTTTGTTGGGATGATCATTTTAGCCATTCCAAAAATTCCTGATAAGTTACGAAACATAGATACTGACAGTATTAAAGATAAGGTTGATTCCCAGGCGCTTAAAGAAAATATATCAAAGATTAAAAATGATACAAATCTTGAAGAAAGAATATCAGGGATATCTAAAAGTGAAATAGCTGGAAAACTTAGAACTAGCGGAAATAAAGAAATTTACCACAATGACATTCAAATATCATCTAATTTTACATCAAAAGAGAAAGAAGACACCATACTAAAACTTCAAATATTATCAGGAGGATTTATAGTTGTTTCTATCATATACCTGTTTAATTTTATTCACCCTATTGTATATGGAATATTAGGGGTTCTTTTAATTGGATACACATTATACTTGTTGTTTAATAAAATTAAATTAATGTATGCTCATGATTTTAATGCTTATCGTGATTTTTTCTTGATGTATATTGCAGTTGGAATAATACTGGTATTAGTGGGCACCAATGAAAATTTTGTAATGGCATTTTCTTTCCAATTTTTCCCATCTCTTACCATTCTGATTTTTTCATTAATATCTGTTGCAGCTGTTTTTTTAATTTTCAGAATGAAATATTATCGAAACTACACATTTGGAACTGTCATAGAAACTGGAGAAAATACTGCCCATGTTAAAGTTGAATATGACATTAGATCTAATGTAAAACCAGACATATACATAGTAGAGGACAGCTATGGTTCAAAAGTAGGTGAAACAGTTAAAATTAGAACTGAAGAAAAAATGTTCAGTAATAGTGGAAATAAACCTATCATGATAATTAAATAGATTTTTGTCCAGTTTAATTTAAAAAATAATTTTTAAATAATTACAATAGTATATGTATGGCTACCAGTTATTATTTTATCGTCAGAAGATTTATTATTTGTACCGCCTATATCCCTTGTATATCCCTGTGCCTGTATATAGTCATAAACGCTGCTTAAAATATACTCGTTTTGATCGGATAATGATTTCGAAAGTTTTATTTGAATGGTGATGTCTTTGTTTCCAGTCATGTTTATTGATTGTACTGTAATGGGCGCAATGTTTCTGTTAAGTATTGATTGATTAGATAGTGCTTGAAGAGCCCCTTCTTTGGCAGCTATTGATATAGTATTAGCTTCGCTTTGCTGACCAACATGGGATGCAATAACAAGTACAACAACAAATATAATTCCTACTAAAAGAATTATTTCCGCTGATACCTGACCTCTTTGATCCTTTTTTATCATAATAAATTATTTATTTGTTCAGTCTATTATATGTTTTACTATTCTAATTAAATACAGAATAACTTAATAATATTTATTTTATAAATCTTATTGACATTTTAAAAGCTAATATTACTAATTAAATATTTAATAAGAATTGCAAAAGGTATATAAGTATTAATAAGTCATATAATATATTCAATATATATAATAATAATGTTTTGCTGGAGAGTTATAAATTGGGATTAATTAGGGATGATTCAAAAGGTATTGCAATATCTATGGATATTTTACTTGCACTTATTCCACTTACACTTGTTTTAGGAATTGTAGCGGCCGATACAGGAGATGTACTTAATTTGGTACAGGATAGCATTTATAGGAGTTCAATTGACAGGGTTGGCTCTGATACGCTTAACGCTCTTCTGGAAACATCAGGAGATCCTGTTAATTGGGAACGATATGGAAATCCAAAAGTTGCCGGCCTTGCAAAATATGATGAAGTTAAGTTAATACCCATTGAAGGAACGATTTATGCACCTAAATTAGGTGCAATTAAAGAATCAGATATACAGAAAATGATAGGAAATGATTACAGATTTTTCCTGAACATCACTACAGAGGATAGAAGTAGAGTTATAAAATCAATCGGAACATACAACAGCAGTGCTCATGATATTGTTAAAATTGAAAGAGTATCTCTTTATGCACAATTAGAAATTGTTTCAAAGTTAGAAAATGCAATGAGATATACAGGAAATCCAATAACATACACCAGCCCCCCTAATCCGTTTCCAACAAATGATTTTTACCTTGAAATTTATGATTACTGGTGTATTGTTGTAAATCGTGGATATGATTCAGCAACAGTAACAATTAATGAGGATCTAAACTCGAATAATTATGTTGTTAAAGGTGATGACTTCCAAGGAAATGCTGATCGTTATAAAACATTTGTAAGAAAAATTCCTGAATCATATTTATATGGATATAACAATCCACCATACAATACAACAGAATTCAAAAATAATTTAGTAACTGTTAGAACAGTCAGTAATCCATTGTCTTCAATGGACGTATATATAATTCAGGCACCTAAAGGTACACCTGAAAGTGAAATAAAACTGGATAATGCGAAACCCAGTGGCTGTAGAGTAGATTTTTTTATATGGACAATAAGGTAGGGCGATAAAATGGATGATAAAGGATTTATATTCACAACTGATGCCACATTAGCTTTAGTGGTGGTAATAGTACTTACGACATCTATAGTATCATATCAATTAGTCCCTGCTTATATGGGGCAGGATCATCAACATCTTGAAGCCCTGGCTGACAGCGCACTTATGGTAATGGAACAGGACGGTACATTAAATAATGCTGCAGTTGAGGCAGCTAGAAATAATACTACTGGTGCACAGCAGATTTTAAATAACAGGCTTACAACATTAATACCAACAGATACTGGATATAAATTAACTTTAAATGCATCCAATTTAGTTGTTGCTACAGATAATAGAGGTTTAACCTATAGTAACGATATGGTAACTAAAATAAGAGTAATATCCGGACCTAGAGAAGGGTGGATGGGAAGAGCATGGTATAAGATTGAAAAATTCGATTTTATAAATCAAACTCAAAATGTTACTACAACAGTATGGAACTTCCACAACTGGCTGACCAATTTCGCCCCTTGGACACCGGGAGGATATGATAGAAATCGAAATTACTATACCACCAATGGATTGATAAATAATCCATACTGGGGTAGTGGAACCACACCTCAAAATATTCAATTTTCATTTCCTTCAGATGCCAATATTTATAATGCAAAGTTTCTTATAGGTTCATGTAATAAATATAGCGGCGTTTCTTATAATGCGAATACCACCATGAATGGGAATGTTTATCCTGCTTATACAAATCAATTCACCTTCTTAAATTATAGGCCAAATACAAACAACGCACAGAGGATGTATAACTATCAGGGTTTTGTTAATTCCGGTTTGATTCCAGGGGTAAACAATTTTAATGTTAGATTCTGGAATATGACTGGTCCTAACAATCAGCGTACTGAACGTTACAATCTCGCATGGTATTCCATAATTGGAAATTATTCAACCACTTTTCCAGTTCCAAATGGTATTCTAACAAGTTCATACAATTTCCCGGATGCTGCAGGAATGGCCGTGCAAAATGCACAAGATCTAGGTGGTGGTGGAGGCGAATACGGCCGTATATACAATCTTAATACTGGATCAGTTACATCATTAACTAATCGAAGAGTTATAGATTGGAATAGTATCTATAATCAAGAACATGCATATGATGATGGACTTCCATTTGTTATAACTGGCACTAATGGGGGAAATAAGCCAGGTTGTGCGGTGAGTATAGTTCAGAATGTCAATATTCCTGCAGGTTACAGAATATTTGACTCTTTCGTTGTGGTAAATGCTTACGGTGGAGTAGATCAAGCATTAATAGAGGTTAATAATGGAACTTCATGGAGAACAATATTCAACAGTCAAGATTACAGTGCAAGGTCTGATGGTTATGGAAATATTCCGGGAATAGTATACATACCTAATGGCTATTTGTTACCAGGACAAAATAATAAAGTTAGAATTACAATATGGGACGATGTTCCAGGCAATGATTATGATCTTGTAGGGCTTACCAACTGTTATGTTACTGCTACATACAGCGCACTCAATGTTAATTGGGTTAATCATCCCTATAATAATCATCAAAGTAACAGTTATGTTGAAACTCAAACCAGAAACTTTGATATAGACTATAATGCAAAAGAAGTGCTTTTGTTTGTTGGTGTAGGTACTGATTCACGAACTATTACAGTATCATATCCTGGCACTCCTGATAAAGTTCTTTATAGTGGCAGTATTCCTTATTATCTTAATCTGGCCTCTTTAGATGCAGCTAAAGGCTTCCATGTTATCACAACAGCTAATTCAACTGCAACTAAATATTATTTAAAGGAGGGTACAAATTATCCTTTAAAAGTAACTGTAAATGGACCTTCATACTCATGGGAATCTGGAGATTGGGATAGAAATGCTGAAATATTTTCAGGAACCAGAATATCAGTACTTTATCCTGAATTCCTGCGTAATGTATGGGCTGATGCATATGAAAGCACGCCACAGGAAGCGATGCGTCTTGCCAGATATGATTTAGCAGACCAGTTAGGACTGGACCGAAATGATCCTGCTATTAAGACAGAAGCACTTTATACTGGTAATCTACCAAATCAGGTTCCTGTAAGATTAGAATTATGGAAACATTAGGTGATTAGAATGGATGATAAAGGATATACTTTTACACCTCTGGCAGTTTTACTTGTAATACCTATAATGATACTTGCAGCATCATATGGAGATATTGCAAACGAAATAAATAATTTATCACAGATCGTTATTGGGGGAGATGTCACATATTCTACAGCACATAACATTATAACGATTATGGAGAAGACCGCTCAAGATTCAGGAAGAAACGCGGCTTACAGGGCTACAAGAGAAGTTATAGATAAAGAAGCCAGTATAGTTAAAAATCCATTCTTAACGGATGGCCGTTATTATATTAAAGTTAAGATAGCAGAGGGATTAAATAATAATGTTATAGAAGCCTGTAAGAGTATGGAAGCAGAGACAGGGAGAAATATAACTATAAACGGGCAAGATATCAATAATCAAACTAGAAGTTTATTCTCTCCAAATGATATTGAAATCTATCAGAATGACCCATTTGGATTCTGGGTTAAACTCAAACCAGGAATACCTATTACTGTTACTCAAACTAATCAGAACTTTACTGGTTATACTCCTCCTAACATTGTTACATATGTTTCCATTGAAGGTTTGGAAGATCCATATGTATGGGTTAACTCAAAACATAGAAGATCTAACATTATTTACAAATACAGATATTATGAGTCCTACATGGGTTCCATAGACTATCATTTTGCTGATGATAATGATGGTACAAGGCTATATCGTTTATGGGATTGTTTAAACGGTACAAATAATACCAGCGGAATGGAAATGCGTCCTTATTACTTCCTTGATCCACAGGGGTTAACATTCTTTGATAGACTTGAAAACAAAACCAATAATACCTCTCCAGGACCTAATTCAGCAAAAATGAGTACATTCATACTTGGTGAGCCTTTATATGAGGAATTTGGGGCTAGAAATATCTCATGTTTAGATCATGAATATTTTAATGGAGTTCTGGGTTCAAAGAGCATATATATGCAAAAAAACAAGGACTGGTTTAGGGATCCTATGGGTAGAATATTTTTCATTTCAAACCATTATTATGGAGTTTTTAATTTAAAAGATAAATACAATTAAAGGTGATGATTAGTGCGCATAGATAACAGAGGACTTGCAAGTGCTGAACTGCTTTTCGTTACTTTAATTTTTTTAATCATGGCTGGAGGTTTAATTAACCTTGCCAGTTCAGGAATGGATATCACCGAAACTGGTAACCTCGGTGAAGTCAGAATGATTGGAGAGAGAATAGCAGAAGTTATTAATACAGCTTATATTAATGGAAATGGATATTCAATTAACATGTCTCTTCCAAATGACTTTAATTATACAGCTTGTATAAACAGCAGTGGATTTATTAACATGAAATATAACAATCAAAACATTACTGTTAAGGTTCTACCCGTAGATAAGATACAGGATATTACCATGACTAACGGACAGAGATATGCAGTGAAAAATAATAATGGTACAATTACTTTTACTTTAATTTAAAAATCTATTTATTTTTATTGGTTAAATGCATATACCAAAAGATATATAACGAGATATAACAATTGTACTATTAAGTAATTCAATATTCTCAATATAAATTGATCCGGTGCTTTTATGGATATTATGGATTTAATTAATAATATAATGGATTCAGCAGTAAATTTTATTTATTCATTATATAAATTAGAGCCAGGATGGGAAAAAAAAGCACTCATTATACTGGGATTAGTTGTTTTAGTAATAACTGTCTATGCATTTAACCCATTTAGTGAAAAACCTGAGATTGAAGTACATGATGGACCAGTAAATACTCCGGTAACAACTCCACAACAGAGTCCTGTAATTTCTAACAATTCTAATGCATCTGACAATACTACAAACATTACTATAACCAATGGTAGCAATGGAACCTTCCAAATCTCAGCAGATCAGGCAAAACAAATAGCTTTAAATTCTAATCCTGGTTATATGGCAGGAGACCCTACACAAGGTACTATAACACTGAATAATGAAGCTATTTCTGTATGGATAGTGCCGTTGATGAAAGGCAGTAAACCATCAATGGAAGTATATGTTGATTCAGCAACAGGAATGGTTGTGGGAACAAAGATAATATAGATGAGATGAAAAAATGGATACACTAGCAGTAATAATAATGATATCTTTATTTATTTTATTGATGGCATTTGTATTTTCAGCTGCTTTATTAACCCCTATAATAGGCAAAAGAAATCTCTTTTTTGTGATAAGTCTGGGATTTGTTGTTGGAATTGTTGGGGGAATATTTTTCATATCTCCAGTATTTGATGACTTACCTGTTCTGGCTTCGTCTTTCTATCAGTCCACTTCAAATGATCTTGAAACCTTGAATTTAAATGTTTCAACCAATATTGATATCAATCGTTTTATAGAAGATACAAAAAATGTTAAAGGAGTTAAAGAGGTTACAGTGTCTGGGATAACCGTTAAGACAAGCCAATTTTCTTCTAAATGGAGGAATACACTTAAAAATCGTATAATTGCTTCAAATAAGGATATTAAAAACGTTGAGATTGTATCCAATGATACATTAAAGATTGAAATTGCTCAGTCTAATCCTAAGGAAGTTATTAAAGAGCTTGAAGACTGGCTGATGCTTGTTGGAGCTATTGATGTTAAATTCAGCACAACTCATCTTGTTATAAAGGTTGAAACGTCTCAAATGAATTCTGTAATTGATCATGTCTCTAAAGAAGCTGTTGTTACAAGCATAAAAGGGCCAACCCAAAATAAAATTAACACATTAAAATCTATACTTCCAGATAAAAACAATCTAATTATTCTTTGTGGTTTTATTGGGGTTTTAACAGGGTTATTAGGTTTATTTATTGATTCTATCCTTGGAGTTATAGGGGATATTAAAGAGAGAATGGTTAAAAAGAGCCATTAGGGATGTAATATTATGAAGGCAGCAGTTCTTTTTTCAGGAGGTAAAGACAGCACCATGGCTCTGTATGAAGCATTAAAAGACGGTTTTGATGTTAAATATCTTGTATCAATTATTTCTGACAATCCTGATTCTTACATGTTTCATGTTGCTAATATAAATATCACGGAGCTTTCAGCTGATGCTGCAGGAATTCCATTAATTAAAAAAATAACAAAGGGCATCAAAGAGAACGAATTAGAAGATTTAACCAGTATTTTAAAGGAAATAAAGGAATCTGGAGTAGAAGCAATCTTTTCTGGTGCATTATATTCAGAGTACCAGAAATCAAGAATAGATAAAATATGCAGGGAATTAAAACTTAAGTCCTTTGCACCACTATGGCATAGAAACGCAGAAGAGTACATGAGGGAGATTATTGAACTGGGATTTGAAGTCATTATAACCAGTGTTTCAGCAGAAGGTCTTGACGAATCATGGCTTGGTAAAAGGATTGATATGGAACTGCTTCAGGAGTTAATCAAATTAAATGATAAATATGGTATTAATCTGGCTTTTGAGGGTGGTGAAGCGGAAACTCTTGTTTTAGATTGTCCCATATTTAATAAAAAAATTGTAATTAATGAATCAGAAAAAATATGGAATCGAGATCATGGATATTTTATAGTTAAGAGAGCTTCACTTCAGGAAAAATAGATCATATAATTTAAATATCTTATTTTATTTCAGGTGCAATCCAGTCAATAAACTTCATTGGATCCTCGATTTTAATTTCTACTTCAATTTCTCCCAGTGGAGATAGAGTATTGTCAACAAAATTGGGAATTCCAACCAAGGCTGCCTGTTTACTTAAATTAAAGTTAATTTTATTTTCATGAATACCTTTCATCATTATTTTCCGGGCAGCTCCTCTAATTTTTCTTTCTCTTAATTCATTTTTTAAATTACTGATAGAATCTTTATCACCTAAAATACAGACATAGTCAGTCCCTATTTCCATATCATCATAGTCAAATAAATTAGAAAGTGTTCTTATAACTTTATCAATGTCCTCTGTAGGGTTAACATTTGCTCTGGCGTGTATTTTACATTTCATCTTTAATACCCCAATATCATATCTTAAAAAATTATTTTTCCATCTCATTTTTTAAAATATTTCTTATAGAATTTTTAAATTTCCATATTGGCCCTTCATTTACTATCATATAATTTGCAGTTGCTATAACATCGCCTATTCCAAACTTTAATTCTCTATTATCTCTTTTATTGAATTCATTGAAATTAGGAGAATCATCAGATCTTTTTCGTTTTTTTAGGCGCAGAAAACGTGTCTTTGGACTTGAATGGATTGCAATAACCTTAAAATATTTAAAATTTTTTCTGAAGATTTTTACTTCAGCAGGACTTCTTATTCCTTCAATAATATAGTTTTTATGATTATCCTCATTTAATCCTTTTATTATCTCCACACATCTCTCTGCCACAACGTACTTTCCATATTCTTCACGTAATTTGACGGCTGTTTCACCAATATCGGCATCTCTTTTTAATGCTTCATCACGGATGATATCACCCATCCTTATAATACTGATACCCATACTTTTTGCAATTCTTGCAACAATGCTTTTACCTGAACCTGGAAGTCCTGTTACTCCAATAACTCGCATGATCTCACTCTTTTGATTAATTCACTGTATTTTATTATTTTTGATTGCATATATCCTGTTATTCAAATTCTTTAATTGAACTTAACATTGTTTTTAATGATTCTCTAAGATTATTTTTATTATCAAAATCATCGACTATTTTTTTTAGTGTTTTTCTATCTATTTTTTTAAGTTCATCCACTTTCTTTATTATACATGGTATTACTCTGATTATATTATCAACAATGGTAATTGAAGCAGTCCTGGAAGTTCTTGATAATGGATTTAAATCAATGGCAATTACAAATTTGCCGTTTGATACAAGTGCTTCTGTTCTATCTCCATCCTCCAATGGGACAAGGATTACATCAGCATTTAATATGCCTTCGGGGCTGACATCACCACGAGGACTGTTAAGTCCTTTTATATGTTCAAGATTTTCTTCATCTGCACCTAAAATTTCTTCTGCACCAGCTTCTTTTAACACTTTAGAAATGGCATCCACACGTTGAGGTGTCCGATAAAAAAGGTTAATTTCGACTTTTGCACCAGTAATATGGGATAATTTAACAATATCTGATGCGACAAGAGCTGCAGCATTACCATTAACAGATAGAACTGGATTTTCAGCCAGTAATAAAGCGGCAGATGTGGCTTCAATTGCTTTTTTTGCAGTTTCACTCGTTTTTTCTCCAATTAAATAGTCAAAAGCTTCGCCTCTACCATGAGCTATCATTCCTGAATCAGCTAAAATTCCAGCTTTGTATGCATTTACCATTTTTTCCCTTGAAAGAAGAGATTTATATCTTGGATGATCCTTAGAAATCATGTTAATAATTTATAAACATTCAGATATATATGTATAAAAACATGCTGCAGTATTTAGAAAATATTTCTGCAAAGATTTTTTAGCCTTTAAAATAAATTAATTCAAGGGATAAAAATGAAAGAAAGAATTGAAATAAATAAATCTGAGGAGTTTAATGATCCTGCCCAAAAAAAAGAAATAAAAAAACCCAAAAGAAGTAAGGTTAGATATGCAGGTATATATTTAGGTATTATCCTTGTTATCGCTGGTTTGATCTGGTATGCGGCAAATATTGGACTGATACCAATGGAATTTATACTGGAACAGGCCGGACCAATTTTAATAGTTATACTGGGGATACTTATTTTAATCAAATCACTTTAACCAGGTCAATTAAAAACTAAATTTCAATGATCAAGATATTTGAGGATTTGTGAGGTATTTTATGACTAATTTATTAAAAGAACTATCAAATGCGCCAGGAATATCAGGTTTTGAGGAAAATATCCGCGAAATCATGACAAGAGAATTAAAAGACCATGTAGATGAAATAGAAACTGATGGCCTTGGAAATTTAATTGTAACAAAAAAAGGAAAGAAAAACAGCAAAAGAATAATGCTTGCAGCCCATATGGATGAAATAGGGCTAATGGTAAGACATATAGACAAAGAAGGATTTGTTAAATTTACAAAAATCGGCGGGATAAATGACCAGATGCTTTTAAATCAGGAAGTTTATATACATTCAGATGAGGGTAAAGTTCTTGGAGTTATAGGTGCAAAACCACCACATAGAATGAAAGCTGCTGAAAAAAGAAAAGTAGTTGAATATGAAAACATGTTTATAGATATAGGGGCTTCAAATAAGGAAGAAGCAGAAAAAATGGTAGATATTGGCTGTCCTATCACAATTAAACATGAGTTTTCCGAGCTTGCAGGTAATTTGGTAACCGGAAAGGCTTTTGATAATAGAGTAGGTTGTTATGTACTTGTTGAGGCAATGAAAAGGGCAAAAAGCGATGCAACCATTTATGGGGTAGGAACTGTTCAGGAGGAAGTTGGACTTAAAGGAGCAAGAACTTCTGCATTCAAAATAAATCCTGACATGGCAATAGCACTTGATGTTACAATTGCTGGGGATAATCCAGGAATTAAATTTGAAGAAGCGCCTGCAAAACTTAACGGAGGTCCAGCCATCATACTAACTGATGCAAGTGGAAGAGGCTTAATTACTCATCCATTAGTTAAAAGGCTGATTATTGATACAGCAGAAGAAGAAAAAATCCCTTATCAGCTGGAAGTGAGCGAGGGCGGCACAACAGATGCAACTGCAATTCATCTGACCAGGGAGGGAATCCCCACGGGTGTTTTATCAGTTCCAACAAGGTATATACACACACCAGTTGAAGTTGTGAGTCTTGATGATGTTGAAAACACCATTAAATTGCTTGTAGCCGTACTGGAAAAATCTTAAAAACATTAATCATTTTTTAGGTACGGATATTATTTTAATCCCATCTGAGTTAATCTCATAGGTCATAAATTGAGTGGGTGTTTTTGTGCTTCTCATTTTTACAATATCCATGACCCGTTCTCTTCTACCGGTATATGGATTTTCGCGTTTCATAAGTTTTATAGCACCATATACAGAAAATAATGCAAGTTCATTAAACTCGTTGGAAGTGGCGCTGTCAATTATAACAAGAGAAGTTATATTTTTTTGTTTTAATTCGTATACTAAATGATCAAAGCGATCTCTAAATTCATAAGGTGTTAGTTTAGCTGTATAACTTCCAAGACTGTCTATTATTACAACATCGGTGTCTTCAGGTATGTTTTGTAGTATTTTTACAAAATTCCCCTTCACAGTATCAATATCTATACTTAATTCTGCTTCTATTAATCTTGCTCGAACTCCAGCCAGTTCTATAAAGCTTATAAGATCTTTTTCAGCTAGTTTTTCAAGATTCCAGTTGAATGCCTTTGCCTGTGTGTAAAGATCATCAGCATCTTCCTCTGTAGTAACATAAACAGTTTTAAGACCCTGTTCACAGCAATTCTTTGCAAAGTGAAGTCCAAATATAGTTTTACCCGAGCCAGCATCTCCTGTAATTAGCATGGTTCTATTTGCAGGAAAACCTCCTGTGATTTCGTCAATAACAGATATTCCAGTTTTTATTCTTTTCAAATTATTCACCTTTAAATTTTCCACATTTTTCATCAATACCTTAAATTATTAACTTTTATGATAAACAAATTCAAATCCACATTTATTTGATCCATCAGCCATACATGATATCTGTTCCACGTTGCCTTTAATAGATGTCCATGTAAAACTGCGTATAACTATCACTCTGCAGATAAGACAGAACATGGGACTTTTTTCAGTGTCCACATCCCATGGACAATTTAAAAATCTAAGATAGTTCGCTTTGTTCTTTGATAATATCTCTGTTTCAATACCCAGATTTGATAAAAATTCTGATATCCAATCCGTATAATATTTAAATACGGTACCATCATCGAGGTCTTCGTTAGAGAAATTTGCGAGATATTCCTCAAATTTTGGTTTCATATTTTTTTCAAAGCGATCTCCAAAGCTTCTTGCAATATTATTCCGTATTTGTGGCGGTATATTTGATGCAAATACTGGTACGGCACTTAAAAGAAAACTGAAAAGTTCACTTCTGGCACTTTCTTTTAAAAGTTGTTCTCTTTCTTTTTCTGCTTTTTTACGTTCACGTATATCCTGAAAAACGAGTACAGCACCATTAACATTACCTTTATCGTCTTTAATAGGAGAATATGTATCATTAATCGGTATTGTCAAACCTTCTTTCGTTATCAGTGTAGTATGATCCAATTGATAAGAAGGATTATTTTCCTGAAGTAAATTATCGATTTCAATTGGAGTTCTGGATTCTTCATCAATTATTTTAAAAATGTTCTTTAAAGGTTTCCCTAAAGATTCTTCCAGGCCCCATCCGGTAATTTGCTGGGCAACTGGATTCATAAATGTAATGTTTCCCTTTTTATCGGCAGTAATCACAGCATCTCCGATACTTTCAAGGGTTGTATATAACCATTTTTCATTTTCTTTCAATTTACTTTCCATCATATGTTTATACAAAGCTACTTCAATTGCGCTGTGTAATTCCTGATCTTCAAAAGGCTTGATTATGTATCCAAATGGACCGGTAATTTTAGCACGCTTTAATGTTTTATCATCAGAATAAGCAGTTAAATATACAACAGGAATATCAAAGCAATCTTTAATTATTTGAGCAGCATCGATACCATCCATTTCTCCTTTTAAAACTATATCCATTAATATCAAGTCTGGATGAGTTTTACGAGCTTTTTCTACTGCATCTTCTCCAGAGGATGCTATTTCTGACACTTCGTAATCAAGGCTTTCCAGTCTGTGTTTAATATCCATTGCCACAATACTTTCATCCTCAACTACGAGTATTTTAACTGATGACATACTATTAGTAGATATAATATTTTATATATATTAATATACTGGTTATTTTTCTTGATATTCTTCCCTTGAGCATTCCATTCATTATAATATAATAATTTTTTATTTATGTAGATATTCATAGATTTTAACTGCAAGATCCCTGTTAATTCCCTTTACACTTGCCAGTTCGTCAATATCAGCTTTTTTTATATTTTCAAGGTCTCCAAAATACTTTAGTAAGCTGACTTTACGTTTTTCACCTATTCCCTTAATTTCATCCAGTATAGATCGTTTTATTTCTTTAGATCTAAGTTTTTTGTGATGTTTAACTGCAAATCGATGGGCTTCATCCCTTATTCTCTGTAGAAGATATAAAGCTTCAGAATTTGATGGTAAAATAACTGGACTGGATACTTTTGGGATAAAAATATGTTCAAACTCCTTAGCCAGCCCAATAACTGGAATATCTTTTAAATGAAGCGAATTTAATACGTCTAAAGCCACATTAAGCTGGCCCTTACCTCCGTCTACAAGAATTAAATCTGGTTTTTTTGATTCTTCATCTGGAGATATTTTACTGTATCTACGTGTTAAAACTTCTCTCATCATTGCATAGTCGTCAGGTCCTTCTATTTTAACATTAAATCTTCTATATTTACTTTTTTTAGGAATACCATCTACAAATACGACCATGGATCCAACAGGGTGCTTACCGCTTATGTTAGATATGTCAAATGCTTCAATTCGTCTTGGAATCCTTGGAATATTAAGATATTTTTTAAGATCAACTAAAGCTCCTCTGACTTCTCTTTCATGGTTTTTAATGATTTCAGCATTTTTAGCCACCATCTGCACTAAACGAGTTTCTGATTTATTATCAGGAGTTCTTAATATTACCTCGTCCCCTCTATTTTCAGATAACCACTCTTGTATTAATTCTTTTTCATCAGGTTTATACTGAATAATAATTTCTGAGGGAACATGTCTTGGGCTCATATAAAATTGTTTTAAGAATGCAGATAGTATTTTGTTGGGAAGTGTTCCTTCTGTTCCACTCATAAGGAAATCGTCTTTTCCTATAATTTTTCCTTCTCTTATTGAAAATACAACTACGCTGGCAATTTTTTCATCATAAGAACATGCTATTACATCCTGTTCAAGGCCTCTATCAAATTCTATCTTTTGTTTTTCAAGTATATTATCTACTGATTGAATCTGGTCCCTTAAAACAGCAGCTTTTTCAAATTCATAATTTTCTGCAGCTTCAATCATCATTTCATTTAACATTTCAATAATTTGATTGTATTTCCCTTCAAAAAATAAATTTATCTTCTCTACAATTTCATTATACGATTTTTTTGTGATTTTACCACTGCATGGGGCACTGCAAAGGTGAATCTGGTAATTAAGGCATGGTCCGTCCATTTTTCGACATGTTCTTATTTTAAATAATGCTTTTAACGACTTAACTATTCCCCTAACAGATCCAGTATCTGTAAATGGACCATAATAATAAGCTCCGTCATCTCTAACGTTTCTTGTAATTAAAACTCGAGGATAATCTTCATTGGTGATTTTAATATATGGATATCTCTTATCATCCTTTAATCGGATATTGTATTTTGGTTTATATTTTTTTATAAGATTTGACTCTAAAATAAGGGCTTCTTTTTCTGTATCAGTTATAATATATTCTAAACTGTGAAAGTGGCTCATTAATAGCTTTGTTTTTAGAGGTTGTTCAGATTTTGAAAAATATGATTTTACTCTTTTAATTAATGATTTGGCTTTTCCAACATACAAAACAACGTCTTCAATATTCCTCATTATGTAAACGCCGGGTTTATTAGGTAAATTTTTGGGATCACTGCAACGATTTGACATTTAATCGCCTCCAGTAGTTGCCTCTTGAAATCTGTTTAAATCAATGAAATCATTAAAATGGAATAAATAAAAGAATTATCATCAATATAAATTGTTTTAATGAAGGATATTATCTCTTGTCTTTGGATATGCGACTTCAGGTCTTTTAACAGCAAATGAATCCTTTAAATCTTCGTGCATTTTTACAGCTATATCTATAGGGATACCTATTGCCATGTATTCTGGAGGAAACCATATATTACCAGTTGGATCAACAGGACCTATAAAAGATATTCCTTTTGGAACTTTTTTACCCATTCCTGCAGGATATGTTACAAACGTGGCACATGCAGGACCCATGGGCATACTGATAACATTAAATGGATTGGTGGTTCTAAAATGTATAAGACTGCTTAAATTTCTTATCTGTTCACCTTTACCGAAACAGACTATTGATTTAATATCAATATCATCTTCTGCATCCAAACATTTTCTTATAACAAGATATTTTCCTGGTGTTGTTATTTCACCTATGGATTCTCGCCATTTTTCAAAAATTTCCGGGCTTGCTTTCAGATATTCGGCTTCACCGCCTCTAAATTTCTTATGGCCAGTTGATACAAAATATTTTATGTGCTCCATTGGTTTAATAAATCCCAGCCAGCTCATTGCACCAGGACAGCACCCTTTAAGCGTATCTTTTCCTATATATAGTGCTGGTGTTTTTTCATCGGATGCAGCAACAAATATGGCTTTAGCAACGCATTGGGCTATAGAACACATAGGAACTGCTTCATCAGGTATTTCTTCAGTGCCATATATACATAAAGGATTTGTATCCAGCATACCGGCCCGAGCAATGCTTCCACCGATTTCTTTGATATTGATTTTTGAAATTTTTACCACCTCAAAAATTTTCCATATTTGTGGCCCTCAAATGCTTCGCATTTGGGGCATCGAAATTTCCAATTTCGAAAGCCGCCGAACACTTTGTGTTCGGGCATTCGAAACTTTAGTTTCAAAAGTTCGGAAAATCCCTCGAAATTCGAAGAATTTTGGGTCACCAACACTTCGTGTTTGTAGGCTTTGATTTTCCTCAACTTCTTCGTCATACCATCATTTATTTATAATACATTTACCAATATAAACTAAATTATTTTCTACATATGATGCAAAAAATGAAACATATAAAACACAAACATTGGATAGATTACTTTTCAAATGCTCTTACTTAAAATCTATTAATTATCATGATAATTTTAAACTATAAGAATTGAATTTATTGAAATCTTTTCAAAAAGAGGATGAAAATGAATAAATTTAAACTTGTATCCAATTATAAACCATTAGGAGATCAGCCCAAAGCTATAAATTCTATTGTTAATGGAATTAATAAGGGTTTGAATCATCAGACACTCCTTGGAGTAACAGGATCAGGAAAAACATTTACCATGGCTAATGTAATTAAAGAGGTTCAAAAGCCAACATTAGTTATATCTCACAATAAAACACTTGCTGCACAGCTTTATGAAGAATTCAAAGAATTCTTCCCTGAAAATGCTGTTGAATATTTTGTCAGTTACTATGATTATTATCAGCCAGAGGCATATATTCCACATACAGATACCTATATAGACAAGGAAGCAAGCATAAACGACGAAATTGACCAGATGAGGCATTCAGCAACTCAATCTTTGCTTTCAAGAGATGATGTAATAGTTGTTTCAAGTGTTTCATGTATATATGGTATTGGATCACCTGAAGATTACGGAGATCATCTTCTTCACATGAGAATTGGGGAAACACATGAAAGAGAGGAAATATTATCAAAATTAGTCCATATTCAATACGAAAGAAATGATATAGACTTTACAAGAGGTAAATTTAGAGCAAGGGGAGATGTAATAGAAATATTTCCAGTTCACGGTTCATTCCCCATAAGAGTTGAACTTTTCGGCGATGAAGTTGACGGATTATCCTACATAGACCCCTTAAAAGGAGATATAATAAAAAAAATTGATAGAATTACCATATTTCCGGCAAAACACTTTGTAATCTCTGAAAGTAAAATGCAAAAAGCTATTAGAGCTATTGAAGCAGAATTAGAAGATAGGTTACTTATTTTACATTCGCAGAATAAACTACTTGAAGCCCAGCGTCTTGAACAGAGAACAAGGTTTGATATTGAAATGCTTGAAGAGATGGGTTATTGTCCTGGGGTAGAGAACTATTCACTTCATTTAAGTGGTAGAAAATGGGGAAGCATGCCTCATACTCTTATAAAATACTTTCCAGATGATTTTTTAACTATAATTGATGAATCACACGTTACTGTTCCTCAAATTGGGGGAATGTATGCTGGTGATCGCGCACGTAAAGATTCTCTTGTAGATTACGGATTCAGACTTCCTTCAGCCCGTGAAAACAGGCCATTGAACTTCGATGAATTTGAGAGTCTTATGAATCAGGTAGTATATGTTTCTGCAACACCTGCTAAATATGAACTTGAAAAAAGTCAGAATATTGTAGAACAGATCATAAGACCCACTGGACTTGTTGACCCTGAAGTAATAATCAAACCGGTTAAAGGACAGGTAGATCATCTTTTAGGGGAAGTTCAAAAGAGAATTAAACAGAATCAGAGAATACTGGTAACTACACTTACAAAAAAGATGGCTGAAGACCTCACAGATTACTATGCAAAAATCGGGATTAAAGTAAGATATCTGCACTCAGAAATAGGTACCCTTGAACGTATTGAGATAATTGATGACCTTAGAAGAGGCGAATTCGATTGCCTTGTCGGAGTAAACCTTTTAAGGGAAGGATTGGACCTTCCAGAAGTTTCTCTTATAGGAATTCTTGATGCGGATAAGGAAGGTTTCCTTCGATCTGAAACATCCCTTATTCAGACAATTGGACGTGCAGCAAGGAATATAGATGGACAAGTCATCATATATGCTGATGAAATAACAAAATCAGTAAAATCTGCTGTTGAAATAACAAATAAAAGAAGGAAGATGCAGATTGAATATAATAAAAAACATAATATAACTCCTAAATCTGTTGTTAGATCTATAAAGGAAAAAGAGAAAAGGGATAAAATTGAATTAATTGATCACATTGAAAATATGCCTAAAGATGAAATACGTTTATTAATTAAAGATCTGGAACATGAAATGAAATTAGCTGCAGCTAAACTTAATTTTGAAAAAGCAGCGAAGATTAGAGATAAAATAACTGCTTTAGAAGGGGTTTCAAACTAATGAATACTAAAAAGGATAACATTGTCATTAAGGGTGCGAGAGAGCACAATCTAAAGAATCTAGATATTACAATACCAAGGGATAAATTTGTGGTAATTACCGGAATCAGCGGTTCAGGTAAATCTTCACTGGCTTTTGACACAATATACGCTGAAGGGCAGCGAAGGTATGTAGAATCCCTTTCAGCCTATGCAAGACAGTTTTTAGGTCAAATGAAAAAGCCAGAAGTGGATTATATTGAAGGACTCTCACCTGCAATCTCCATTGACCAGAAAACCACAAAGACAAATCCGAGATCAACTGTGGGGACAGTGACGGAGATTTATGATTATCTAAGGCTTCTGTATGCAAGAATAGGTTTACCTCACTGCTATAAATGTGGAAAACCAATATCACAGCAAACATCTGGACAGATTGTTGATAGCATTTACAAAGAGGAAGAAGGCACTAAAATACAGATTCTTGCACCAGTAGTTAAAGATCGAAAGGGTGAACATCATAAAATATTTGAAGACCTTAAAAAGAAAGGTTTTGTGAGAGTCAGGGTAGATGGCGAAGTAATTAATCTGGATGAAGAAATAGAACTTGACAAAAATAGAAAACACACCGTAGATGTGGTTGTAGATAGGCTTGTTATTAGATATGATGTTGATTTTAAAAGGAGACTTGCAGATTCAGTAGAAACCGCTCTTGAGCTGGGGGAAGGATTAATTGTAGCACTTTTAGAAAAAAATGGGCAAAAAAACGAAAAAATATTCAGTGAGCACTTTGCGTGTCCAGATTGTGATATAAACTTTGAAGAGATCAGTCCCCGATCATTTTCATTCAACAGTCCACACGGGGCATGTCCAGAATGTAACGGGCTTGGAAGTAAGATGGAAATGGATACAGACCTGGTGGTGCCTGATAAAGCACTTTCATTAAATGAAGGTGCAATATTACCATGGAGTAAATCTAAAAAGAGGGATAACTATTACTATCAGATGCTCAAAGCCATTGCAGATCATTACGGGTTTAGTATGGACATTCCATTTCAGGATCTCCCCAAAAAATACCAGAATATAATTCTCTATGGATCATCTGAAAGAATTGAATTCACATTTCGGCGAAGAAACAGGCTGCACCATGTAAAAAGGAAATTTGAAGGTGTTATAAAAAGAATGGAACGCCTGTTCATGGATACTAAATCAAATTATATGAGGGGTTATATTGGGCAGTTCATGAGTGATAGAAAATGTCCTGCCTGTAATGGTTCACGATTACGTCCTGAAAGCAGATCAGTAACTGTAGGAGATAAATCCATAGCTGAAATTGTTGCCATGCCCATTAAAGAGTCAAAAAAATTCTTTGAAGAACTTGAACTAACTGCAATGGAGCATTTCATTGCAAAGGAGGTATTAAAAGAGATAAATGAGCGATTAAGCTTCTTAGCTGATGTGGGATTGGACTATATCACCATGGACAGGTCATCAGGTACTCTTTCTGGTGGTGAGGCTCAGAGAATTAGACTTGCAACCCAAATTGGTTCAGGACTTGTTGGTGTTCTATATATACTTGATGAACCCAGTATCGGGCTTCATCAGAGGGATAACAAGAGATTAATAGAAACCCTTAAAAGATTGAGGGATATTGGAAACACATTAATTATCGTTGAACACGATGAAGAAACCATATTATCTGCGGATCATGTTATAGATATTGGTCCTGGTGCTGGAGAACATGGAGGAAGAGTTACAGCAGAAGGAACACCAATGGAAATAATGGATAATCCGGAATCAATTACAGGTAGATATCTATCAAAAAATGAAACTATAGAAATTCCAAAGGAGCGAAATAGTCCCAACGGTAAATTCATCACAGTTAAAGGCGCAAGACAAAATAATCTTAAAAACATTGATGTTAATATACCTTTAGGAGTATTTACATGCGTTACAGGTGTCTCAGGTTCTGGTAAAAGCACTCTTATAAATGATGTCCTTTATAAGGGTCTCTACGGTGAATTTAACAGAAAACATGTCAATGCCGGAAAACATGATGAGATTTTAGGCACTTCAAATATCGATAAAGTGATCATTATCGATCAATCCCCAATAGGGCGGACACCACGTTCCAATCCAGCTACATATACTGGTGTGTTTACATATATCAGAGAAATTTTCTCCCAATCACTTGCAGCTAAAAAAAGAGGTTATAAGCCTGGAAGATTTAGTTTTAACGTTAAGGGCGGACGCTGTGAAGCTTGTAACGGTGATGGTATAATTAAGATTGAAATGCACTTTTTAGCAGATGTCTATGTTCCATGTGAAGTATGCAGAGGTAAAAGATACAACAAGGAGACCCTGGATATCAGATATAAAGGTAAAAACATTGCTGATGTTCTGGATATGACTGTTGAAGAAGCGCTTTACTTCTTTAGAAACGTTCCACGTATTCATAAAAAGCTTAAAACCCTTGATGATGTTGGTCTTGGATACATAAAACTTGGACAGCCAGCAACAACTCTTTCAGGAGGGGAGGCACAACGTGTTAAGCTTTCAAAGGAGCTTAGCCGTCAGAGTACTGGAAGAACACTATATATTCTGGATGAACCTACTACTGGCCTGCATTTTGCAGATATTAAAAAGTTACTCCATGTTCTTGGAAGATTAACTGATTCTGGAAACACTGTTTTAGTTATAGAACATAATCTGGATGTTATTAAGACTGCTGATTACATATTAGACCTTGGACCTGAAGGTGGAGATGATGGAGGCCTCATTGTCGCTGCGGGTACGCCAGAAGAAGTTGCATTAAGTGATACCCACACGGGAAGATTTTTAAAAGAAGTTTTAGATGGAAAATCCACATTTTCTTCTTTAGAAATTGGTCAAAATGCTGTTTCACAGGAACTATCCACAAACAACAAATAATTATTCTTTTATTTTTGTTTTCCTATTTTTTGAATACCAAAATTAGTAATATTACCTAATGATATAATATTATTAGTTTTATAATTACTCAATCATTAATTATCTGGATATGGAGGGCATTATATGGCTAA
Organism: Methanobacterium sp.; assembly: GCA_030017655.1. NCBI lineage: Archaea > Methanobacteriati > Methanobacteriota > Methanobacteria > Methanobacteriales > Methanobacteriaceae > Methanobacterium > Methanobacterium sp. The sequence continues at coordinate 26,922 of JASEIM010000021.1, forward strand.
TAAATCCAGGAAAGTATTTTTAATTAAGACAGAGAATAGGGATTATGGAATAAATGAATTAATGGGACAATTTAATTTAGATGAATTTGATGGAGATAAAGTTGCAATAAAAGCAAATTTTAATAGTGCAGACCCATTTCCTGCATCAACCCATATTGATACCGTGCGTGCAATAGTAAATAAGCTTAAAGAAATGCATGTGGATGAAATAGTGCTGGCTGAGCGAAGTGGTATGGGAAATACTCAAGATGTGCTGGAAAAAATGGGAGTATTCAAACTATCGGAGGATTTAGGTTTTAAAGCTGTGGCACTTGATAAAGAGGATAAAGGAGAATGGGTCAAGATTGAAAGAGATGGAATGCATTGGCTTAAAGGATTTTACATTGCAAAGCTATTCCTTGAGACAAAGAGAATAATTCAGACATGCTGTCTTAAAACACATAGATTTGGAGGTCATTTCACATTATCACTTAAAAATTCTGTGGGATTAATCGCAAAAAGACTTCCTGGAGGATTATATAATTACATGGCTGAACTGCACATGTCCCCATATCAAAGGCAGATGATAGCTGAAATTAACAACCATTACCATGTTGATTTAGTGATAATGGACGCGATAAAGGCATTTATAAACAAGGGGCCTGAACAGGGAAAACTTGCAGAACCAAATCTGCTTCTTGCAAGCAGTGACAGAGTGGCTTTAGATGCAGTAGGTATTGCAATTTTAAGAAATTACGGGGTTGAAACAGATATAGCAAAGGGAAAAATATTTGAGCTTGATCAGATCAAAAGAGCCTCTGAGCTAGGATTTGGAGCCCAATCAGCCCATGAAATAGAATTAATTCCCCTTAATGACGAAGCTGAATCAGATTTAGAGAATATAAAGGAAATCTTTAAAAATGAATAAACTCTCTTTTAAATTATATCAGGGAAGTAAAATTTATGCCTAAACTTCATGAACATAAAGTAAAGGTTAAAAAAGATATTGTAGTTATTGAGCCCCACAGACCTAAAATAACAGAAAAAGTTTTCTTTCTTATTTCGGGGATAATAGTAAGTGTACCCATGACACTTCTCTTTGGAACACTTACAAGCAATTTTTTAGGTAATATATCAGTTATTTTTGCAAATATTCTTTCAATTATCATTTTTACACCATTTATTGAAGAATTTGCCAAAGCATTTCCGCTTTTTTACAGACATGGGGAAACTCAAAGGTCAATTTTTATTTTAGGGTTTCTTGTGGGTCTTGGGTTTGGAATATCTGAATTTTTCCTTTATATTTTTGTTTTTGATGTGCCTTTTCCATTAAGACTGCCTGGAATTTTATTCCATGCATCAAGTACTTCAATAGTTGCTTATGGTATTGCTAAAAAGAACCCTTTAGCGTTTTATTTAGTTGCAGTAGGTTTACACTTTTTAAATAATTTTTCAGCTATTTTTGAGCTTGGATCTCTGGGTATTATCGTTGCAAATTTAGGAGCTTATTATTTATCCTGGCGTTTTTATAATGAGACTTCAGAAAGGTTTATTGATGAAAATTTGAATGAATTTATTTAAAAAAATAATTAATTTCAGAATAAATAAAAAAAATTAGATTTAATAATTAACGTTAATGAAAAATTAATTTCAAAACTTTCAAAAATCAAAGCATTTGAAAATTTATAATTTTCGCATGCGTCCCATTCAAAGAATTTGGGGGATTTCTGCAGCCAAAATCTAAATTTTGACAGCTTAAAAATTAAAACTAATTATTGTGCTATTTCAGCAAATGCGAAGTTTCTTCTTGTGGAAGTGACTCTAATTTTAACTTCATCGCCTAATTTTGCTCCAGATACAAAAACTACAAAGCCTTCTATTCTTGCGATTCCGTCGCCATCTCTTCCAACATCTTCAATTTTAACATCGTATTCTTCTCCTTCGTTTAAAGGAGCAGAATTTCCTCTATTTGAGTAATTATCTCTTCCGTAACTATTTTTAAACAATTTATTCACGTCCTAAATACAGCCATAAAAATGGCCTGTATTATTGTTTAATTTAAGAGTATATAAATATATGCAATTATTTTTAATTTTTAAATGAAATATTATTTTTATAAAATTAAAAATGAAAAAATAAAGCTAATTTTTGGATTTAAGTTTCCAAAAATTAATTTTTAAACCAGTGTTGAAAAAAAGTTTATCTTCTATCACATAAGAGGATGTTTCCAGTTCCTACATTTTCTGATTCAACTTCACGAATTATTGTAACCATTGCTTCAACTGGAAGTCCCATTATTTTACTTGCAGTTTCAGAAAATTCTTTTACAAGTTGAGCTTTTTGCTCTTTACTCATTTTTGGCCCTTCTATTGTAATTACAGGCATATTAAACCTCCTCCAACATATATTATTTTTTTTATCCTATAAAGAATTTATTATTTGTTTAAATTTTTCCATTTCTTCATTTAAAGCTTCTTTAAACATCACTACAGAACCATAAACTACAAAAGAGGGCATAATTTCAAGACCTGTTAATTCAAGAATATTATGCGTAATATGTCTAAATATTTCATCTAAATCTTCATGAGGATTTTCATAAGAATATAGATCTTTATTTGCGTCTGTTGTAAATGATAACATTGCTTTTTTACCTTTTAACGTCATTGTATCGTACAATTTCTCTCCATAACAAGAACAATACTTTTATCGTTTCCAACTTCATTTTAACTCTTTTTTAATACATTCTGTACAGATAAAAATACAGTCCTTATTTTTGCATTCACTGCATTCAACTACTTCGACAATATGGTCTGTTTCTGTCTCACATTCCGGACAGTATTTCTTTTTTAGTTTTTCTGCCAGTTTTCCCATTTTATCACCACTTTCAAAATGCAAGATTTTAATTATAATAATTATATAACTATTAATATTAATTATGGTTAGATGGAGGGAAATAATGAGCAAAATAGCAGTTTTAATTGGGCCAAAATTTGAAGATGTTGAATATATAAAACCATCACAGGCATTTAAAGATGCGGGGCATAAATTAACACATATTGGCTTTAAAGAAGGACAAACTGTAGATGGAAAAGAAGAAAAAACAAGAGTTAGAATAGAAAAATCAGCAGTAGATGCCTCTACTAATGATTACGATGCATTATTTATTCCAGGGGGTTGTTCTCCTGATAAATTAAGAGAAAACGAAAGTGTAGTTAATTTTACCAGAGAATTCGTAGAAAGTGGTAAACCAGTATTTGCCATTTGTCATGCGCCTCAACTTTTAATAACTGCCAAAGTAATAGAAGGACGTGAGGTAGCTGGCTGGAAATCAATAATAGTGGATATAGAAAACGCAGGGGGAAATTATATAAATAAAGAAGTAGTTGAAGACGGTAATATAATCTCCAGCCGTGGACCTAACGATATACCCGCTTTTATTGAAAGTTCTTTGAAAAAATTAGCATAAGATTTACTTTTTTTCTTTAATTTAATCAAAATAGTTGTTTAGAATTAAATTTCATCTGTAATGTCTGATAAAATGGACATTCCCATAATAATCTGTCCTTCGTTATCTCTAATTGGTTTTGAACTGGTACTTATAATTGTTGTGGTACCATCATTTTTTAAAATAGCGATTTTTTCATCTTCTATTTCCTCACCCATGACAATAGAACGTATTAAAGGCCAATCTTCAGTTTTAAGTTGAGTTCCATCGGGATAAAACCCTTTAAAGGGGAATATATCTTCCATATCTCCTTCTTTTAAAAAACCATCAGAAATCTCTTCAAATTTTTTATTTTTAACAAGGTGACTTCCGGAAGCAGCATCTACAATGATTATACCGTGGAGTAATTGATCTATCAAGGTATTAAACTTGTTTTTTTCAATTTCAAGGTTCTTAATAGCGTCAATTAGTTTTTTCTCCGTTTCTTTATGGGCTTTTATTTCATTGTTTAATTTTTCTTCAGTCTCAATTAATTCTTCTTCGTGCCATTCAATTAACTTTCTAAGGTCATTATGAGTTTTCATCAATTCTTTTTCAATTTCTTTACGTTCAATAGCATAATATATTGATCTGGACAATAATTTACCGTCAATTTCCCCTTTAATCATATAATCCTGGGCACCTTCACGCACAGCCCTAACTGCAATTTCCTCATCATCAAAACCGCTTAATATAACTATTGGTATATCTGGAACCTGATCATAGGTTCTTATGAAAGTATCAAATCCCCAGCTATCTGGAAGGTTTAAATCAAGCAATAAAACATCAAATTTAGTATTAAAAAGCATCTCAAAGCCTTTTTTTAGTTTATTGGCGTGTTTCAACTTAAATTGAATATTAGGAGTATCCCTTAACATTTCCCTTATAATAACAGCATCTTCGGGACTATCTTCAATTAATAAGATATTGACAGGCTTATTTTTCATGATATTTCTCCATTATTTTTAGTTTTTTTAAATACTATTTTAATCATAAATCATCCCATTTTTCATGCAGTTTGGAAAATATTTTAGCAAGCGTAATAATGTCCTGTCTGTTATGTTCAATTATAGGAATTAATGGCCCTATATTTCCAGTTTTATTATAGACTTTGTAAAATTCAGGAACAAGGCCGCTGGGTATGTCGTCTTCTCTTTCAATACCAAATATATGTTTTTCTATTGTGGTTAATTTACAGTTTGGTAAATTATCACTCCATGCACGCCTTGAAAAATGGAGTAAATCGAAATGAGGTTTATTAATATCTTTTTTTACACCATAATGCTTCATTCTGTTAAAAATAAAAGGCATATCAAATGTTTGCCCGTTAAAGGTTACATAAACACTTTGAGAATCAACATGGGTTAAAAATGATGCTAAAACCGCATTTTCCTCTTCCAAATTTCGAGATAAATATTGATTTACCTGTATTTCATTACCAGTAACTTTAGCAACACCTAAAAGTATAATGGGTCTGTTAAAAAAGCCCAGAGTTTCTATATCTAAAAAGATGAAATCTTCATTATCATTAAAACTTGAAGAAAACAGGTTAAGTGGATGTGATTTTGGATACCAGTTTGAGATCCAGTCTGATGCTTGGCAGGTATCACAATTATCAAGGATATTTAACAGTTCTCTTGCCTCTCTGGAGAATTTATCGTGATTACACAAGTCCTCAATGGTGCAGTATCCATCTGCACGTAATTTTTGTTCTCTTGCCTCTCCTATTCCACTTAATAATTTTAAATCAGATAAAATTTTGTTTTTAGCCTTATCAATGTGTAAAGTAGTCAATTTTATTTTGGATCGGTTTTCTATATTACCGCATGGTCCGTATTCAGTATGAAACTCCTCTACATTTTCTAGATCATCAATGCTCTTCCCTTCGTATGTTTCAAGTAATTTCTTTTTTAACTTTATTGCATCTTCATATTCATCAGTAGAATTTTCAAATAGGGATTCATGTGTTATCATATGTTTCATATAAAAATTTTATGAATATAGTATTTAAGGGTATTTATAAGTTTCTTTATAATACATATTACTATGTTATAAATTTGTTGTTAGTATTTAAAAAAAGAATTTAATTTTCCTGTATTTTTAAAATGTATATTGATATTTTTAATAAATATTATTAAAAACTTATTATATAATTTAACATGAAATATTTAATCACAAAAGGAGATGAAATTATGGTCTATGTGCTTGGAAAATTAAAAATCGAGAATTATAGTAAGTGGAAGCCTGTTTTTGATGAAAGAGCAGTTATAAGACAAGAATATGGTGGTTATGAAGCTCATCTCTTCCGTAATTTCGATGATCCAAATGAGGTAGTAATTTTATTTAAATGGGACAATTTCGAAAATGCACATAAGTACTTTGAATCAGAAGCTCTACAAGAAGCTCTAAAAAATGCAGGTGCAAAAGAGATAAGAGTTACTTATCTTGATGAAATAGCAAAAACAATTTAGATATCGAGGTTAAATTTACAATATTGTTTAATGGGAAAATAACTATAATTCTAATATCTTAAAGCGATTCAAATTTACTTCGTCATATATAAATATAGCGAAGTAAAATTACTTAAAAGTACACAAAATGTGTTCTTAAAAACCAGAAATCAGTTTTAAATCTAATAGACAAAAATAGCCCTATTTACATGTATACATATATCCCAAAAACAATATAATCTGCATATAGTAAATAAAAGAAGTAATTATTTAAAAAATTTGTATTTAAGATCTGTAAACATGTAGATATTTACCGAAAACAGTATGGAAGAACTTGGTAATAATACCTTCGCTGGTTAAATCATTGTCATAGTCATATTTGCCAATAATTACTGCGGCAAGATTCATAATAATTCTAGAAGTATTAGAATCGGGATTCTTTACTAAAATAGAATTTCCAGATGCCGATGCTTTATTAAGTTCTAAATCTTCAGGAATAATAGAAAGTATAGGCACATTCAGGATAGCTTCTATTTCCTCAGGTGTTAAAAATGCATTATGGGTCTGTCCTTTATTGACCACTACGCCCAAAATGTCTATTCCAATTTTATCTGCAACTATCTTAGTTTTTAGAGCATCGCTAAGGGATGTAACTTCTGGAGTAGTAACTAAAATTAATTCTTCAGCAACATTAAGGGCAGCAAGAGCATCTCTTTCCAAACCACCAGGAGCATCAATTAATAGGATATCAATATCTTCAACAAGAGTTTCAAGGACTTCTTCAAGCCTTTCCAATCTCATATCTTTTAAACCATGAATTGATAATCCTGCTGGAACAATTTTAACCCCGCCAGGACCCTCATATATGGCATTAGTAATTATATCGTTACCTGCAAGAACATCCTGTAAAGTAACCGGTTTTCCTTCTAAACCCAGTACTAGTTCTAAATTTGCCATTGAAAGGTCTAAATCAAGTGTTACTACATCCTCTCCATGTAATGATAATGCAATACCCAGATTAGCAGCCAACGTTGTCTTTCCAACTCCACCTTTACCTGAAGCCACAACTATAACTCTTGTCATCTTTTCCACCTATGATCTTTATGAATTTGCATATATACTTTAGCATCACAGCTATTTTTATTCATATGGAATTAATGTGGCTATATTCACATAATATCTAATTAAAAATAATTATTAAAGCTGTATTTTTGAAAATAAGTATAAATTAGCTATTGATCTATATTATTAATTGTCTGGATGTGAAATAATGATTGAAAAACATTATAAGTTCATGAAAGAAGCAATAAAAGAAGCAAAAAAAGGATTTAGTGAAGGTGGGATTCCAATAGGTGCAGTTCTTGTTCATAAAGATGTAATCATTGGTAGAGGACATAACAGACTTTTGCAGAGTGGTTCATCTATTTTACACGGAGAAATGGACTGTATAGAAAATGCAGGGAGATTAAGAGGAAAAGATTACAAAAAATGCACTCTTTATACTACATTATCTCCATGTGAAATGTGTTCTGGAGTTATATTATTATACAAAATTCCTAAAGTGGTTATTGGTGAAAATAATACTCTTAAAGGCCCTGAAGATTATTTAAAGGAAAAAGGAGTTGAATTGATTAATCTTAATATGGATGAATGCATAGAATTAATGAAAAAATACATTGAAATTAACCCTGATATCTGGAACATGGAACTTGAAAGGGTTGGATTTTAGAATTTTAATTAAATTCACTAAACCAGCCTGTTTACGTATAATTATTCAATTTATTTAGAATACATCTAAGTTTATGACCCTTAAACAAAATATAACTTAGATTTAATTTTCAACTAAGCTTTAAGTATTGTTCAAAAACTATTCAGGCAAATATGCAAGTTATAATCTGACAAAAAACATTTTGATAAGCCTTAATTGATATTTATATCGTAAAATTGATAAATGGGGCTTTATTTTATTTAATAATTTTTAATAGTTATTTATATTCTTATTAACAGGCTTAAATTATATATTTTTAGTCATTAAACTGTTTTTTTATCTATTAATTATTTTATTCTACCATAAATGAGTATTGAGCAATGGTGAATTTTTTCAGCCATTATTTTTTCCACTTAATCAATAGATTTGAATAAATTAATAAAACATAAAGTTAATATTGATCTTTGTGAAGTTAGATCATCTGGCTTGATTAAAATTCTAATCTAAAATTAGTGGTGTTCATGAATAAAAATTTGATTATTTTAGTGCTGTTTTTTTTAATTTTTATTATTGTATTTCAAACTTATAATTATTATAAAAATACTGAAGAAACTATTGTGGTTGGTTATCTTCCAAGTAATCATCATTCTGCTTTATTTGTTGCAGAAGCAAAGGACATGTTTAAAAAAGAAGGTATTAAAGTTCATTTAGTCCCATTTAGAGCAGGCCATGAACTTATAACAGCAGCTGAAAGAGGACAAATAGATATTGGTTACTGTGGTATATCTCCAGTAACAAGTGCAATCGATAAAGGAATACCTATTAAAATCATTGCTGCAGTAAATCAGGAAGGCAGTGGAGTTGTAGTTAAAAAAAATAGTAATTTTAATGATATAACTAATTTGAAGGGTAAATCTATTGCAATACCTGAAAAAGGTTCAGTGCAGGATGTGCTGCTTGCTGATTTACTTTATAAAAATAATATCAGCAGTGATGAAGTACATATTGTAGAATCAGAAGTTCCTTTAATGCCTAAATCCCTGTTATTTAATAAATTCGCTGCTTTTATAGCATGGGAACCATATGTATCCGTTGCAAGATTTGAAGGAGATGGTGACGTGCTTATGTATTCTGGAGATATATGGAATAATCATCCCTGCTGTGTTGTAATAGCAAGGGAAGAATTTATCCAGAAAAAACCTGATTCCATTAGAAAATTTTTAAATGTACACATTGCAGCGACTGATTTTATAAACTCCAGTAAAAATGAAACAGCGTTAATCATATCCAAAAAACTTGGAACAAATATTGACGTTGAAAAAGAAGGCCTTAAACACGTTGAATTTATTGCCATACCTTCAAATGAATTTATAAGGAATTCTATCAGGTTCAGTGAGCTTCAAAAGCAATTGGGATATTTAAATGGAAATTTAAGCGGAACAGAAATGTTTGATCTTGAATATCTGCCTAGAACTGAAATACATATTAATTAAATTTATCTTCATCTGTTTTCCTATCTTCCCTGGTTAAAATTGAAAAAACAAAGATTATAATACTTAAAACTAACCCTACAATAAATGCATTATGAAATCCATTTAAAAGGATCTCTGTAGGGGCACTTAATTGATATGCGCCATTTAAAGGTACTCCCAATATTTCAGCTGTTTCAATATTTATAGTATAGTTGAATATTGAATTAAATACCACAATACCCATAACTAAGCCTAAATATCGTGCAGTATTCAATAAACTGGATAAAGAACCCCGTTTTTCATTTGTGCTGTGACTCATTATGAGTTTATTGTTTGCTGGAGTGAACATTCCTTCTGATATGGCCCTAATTCCAAGTGCAATGAAAATAAAGAGCATCCCAATAGTTTCATTAAAGAGAGTCAGTAAAATAACTGCAATAATTAATGAAATAACTGCAGCAATTGTTGGAATCCAAGATCCTATCCTATCAGAGATATAACCAGATAATGGACCTATGAATATGAATGAAAGGGATGGAAGAAGAATAATTAAGCCAGAAAAGTCTGAGGAATATCCCATAATAAGTTCGAAATAAAATGGAAGAATAAATATGCTTCCATTAAGAACCAAGGCGGCTAAAAATCCTGAAATTAAAGATAGAGCAATATAAGTATTTTTTAATATAGAAAGGTCAAATAATGGGTCTTTATGCTGGGATTCCCATATAAAAAAGAAAATTCCTGAAGTTAAAGATATGGAAAGAGTTAGAACAATTTCTAATAAGCTCCAGTTCATACTTTGACCAATATCAAGGGGTAAAATAAGGGTTAGAAGTGTGGTAAATATTAGAATTGACCCAATAACATCAAAATTCGTTTTTTGTTTGTTTTTTCTCGATTCAGGTAATATTATAGCACTGAGGATGATTACAACAATTCCAAGAGGAACTGTTACTAAAAATATCCAGTTCCAACTTCCATATTCATTTATAAGCCCACCAATTCCATAGCCAGAGGAAAGACCAAGTGTTGTTGTTAGGGAGATTATACCAAATACTTTACCACTCATATTTTGAGGTAAATGGACTGATATTATTGCAGGAGTCACTGAAAGCAACATGGCAGATCCAATGCCCTGGACAATCCTGAAAATAAGTATACTGGTAATATCAAGTGAGATACCACAAAAATAAGCGCCAAGGGTAAAAAGGGAAATCCCCGATAAAAACACCTTTTTATAACCAACAATATCACCAACTCGTCCGAAAATTAATAAAAAGCTTATAAGAACAATTAAAT